>JAOZOC010000155.1 GCA_029933495.1 Bacteroidales bacterium | reverse complement strand
ATAAATAGTAAAAACTTCATAAATGGATTTTTCATTTTTTTAATTTTTCAATTATGAGATAAACGATTTTTTTATACTTTTATTTTTTTTATCTAATGAAAGAATCAAATCAAATAATTGGATTACAAAAAAAGATATTTTTTGTAATAGTTTCGTTATTAGTTATAACAAGTTTTAAAGTCTGCCTTGCTCAGGATTATTATATCTATGGTTACATTGTACTCAACAGTAACGATACAATTTATGGGGATATTCTCGATCAGGGTTTAAAGAACAATGCAAAATCAGTCGTATTTAGACAAGACAGATATACTGTACCGGAGTACTTTAGTATTAATGATTTAGTCTCTTTCCATTTTTCTACAGGAAAACAATATGTTAAAAAGACCTTCAGTTATTATACGAAAATTCCGGAAAGCGAACTCAGCAAAATGATTTTTTCAGATAATGAACCGGAAAGTAATCAAGCAATCAAGGCTAACACTGCAACTGCATTTGTTCGTCAGTTTGTGAAGGGATATATAAATACGTATGTAACTGTCAGCCCTGAAGACAAAATCTTGTATCTAATTGAAAAGCCGGGTTTAGGGATTAAGCACATTTTCAATAATATAACCTATTCATATAATGATAATTTCAAAATAAAATATAAAACTCATAATACTTTCAATGGCACACTTGACCTTATTTTCAACGATTGTAAAAATTATCCTTTTGAACATACTGTTAAAAGAATTAAACCGGATAACTTAAATCAAAATGCAGACAATTATAATAAATTCAAGGGATATGATTCGGAAATATTGCAGGAAAAGGCAATTTTGAAACCCCAAATAAGTGTATTTGCAGGTATTAACAGTTCGAATTTTCTTTATTCTTACAATGATGAAAATAACTATTATTTACCTGACTCTTTTTCCCCAAAAACCGGCTTTGAGGCAGGTGCTAAAATAGATTTCTGCTCGACATTGGCAAGGGGAACAATTTTTTACAGTACTTTGTCATACATTGAAAAAGGAGCCATTCCCGATGATGGTTTTACAAAATACAGTTATCGGGACAGTGCACGTTTTATAAAAGTAAATACTCAGTATATTGATTTTGGAATAGGTATAAAATCATATTTAAATAGAAAAAATAGCACTGTAAGGCCATACCTTGCTGCTGAGGTACTTTTTGGTATTTTGACAAACAGAATGTCTGCTTTTGAATATCAGCACAATAGCAATATTAATACTAAATGGGGTGAAACAAATAACTTTCCTTACAATGAAGTGGGTTTCTCAGGGGAAATCGGATGTAATATAAAGATATCAAATAGCCGATATATTTTTGCAAATTTTAAATCTTCTTACTCGAAGTGTATTTTAACCAATATTTATGGTGCTTTCAATAATTTAGTCTTTAGTTTTTCCATAGGTATTTATGTCAATTGAATAAGCAAATCATAAAAAAAACAGCAGACTTCCTTCGTCATTTATTGATATTCCAAATTTCTAAAAAAAACCAAAAAAGCAAGAAAAAAGCAAAACCCCTCCACCTTTGCAGGCGAGGGGTTCTTCTTTTGACATTTGGATAGATATGTTAATCTTACATCATTCCACCCATTCCGCCCATTCCACCCGGAGGCATTGGCGGCATAGCAGGACCTGCATTTTCATCTTTATGCTCTGCGATAACACATTCTGTTGTTAACAACATACCTGCGATTGAGGCTGCATTTTCAAGGGCAATTCTTGTTACTTTAGCAGGATCGATAACACCTGATTTATATAGGTTTTCATATTTATCTGTCCTGGCATTATAACCAAAGTCACCTTTACCTTCTTTCACTTTCTGTACTACAACAGAACCTTCCATACCTGCATTTTCAACAATCTGACGGATTGGCTCTTCAAGTGCTCTGATGATAATTGCCATTCCGGTTTCCTCATCCTCATTCGCACCTTTCAGTTTTAGCAGAGAAGCAATAGCCCTGATAAAACCAACACCACCACCCGGGATGATTCCTTCTTCGATAGCTGCTCTTGTTGCATTCAGTGCATCATCAAAACGATCTTTCTTTTCTTTCATTTCAATCTCGCTTGCAGCTCCAACATAAATTACAGCAACACCACCTGCCAGTTTGGCAAGTCTTTCCTGAAGTTTTTCTTTGTCATAATCAGAAGTTGATGATTCTATCTGAGAACGAATTTGATTGACTCTTGCTGCAATATTTTCTTTTAGTCCTTTACCACTGACAATTGTTGTATTATCTTTATCAATAGTTATTTTCTCAGCTTCTCCAAGATTGTCAATGGTTGCATCTTCAAGTTTGTAACCTTTTTCTTCCGAAATAACAGTACCACCTGTAAGGATTGCTAAATCTTCAAGCATCTCTTTTCTTCTGTCGCCAAATCCGGGAGCTTTAACAGCTACAACTTTCAGCCCACCTCTTAATTTATTAACAACAAGAGTTGCAAGAGCTTCTGTTTCAGTATCTTCAGCAATTATAAGCATTGGACGTCCTGACTGAGCAACTTTTTCCAGAATAGGAAGAAGGTCTTTCATAACAGAAATCTTCTTGTCGTAGATAAGAATATAAGGATTCTCATAAACGGCTTCCATTTTCTCAGTGTCGGTTACGAAGTAAGGAGAAATATATCCCCTGTCGAACTGCATTCCTTCAACCACGTCAACGTAAGTTTCAATACCTTTAGCCTCTTCAATGGTGATTACACCATCTTTTTTTACTTTTCCCATAGCTTCGGCAATAAGTTTTCCAATGCTACTATCGTTATTAGCGGATACTGTTGCAATCTGCTCAACTTTTTCACCACTATCGTGAATTTCTATACTCTGTTTTTTCAGAGATTTGACAACCTCTATAACAGCTTTATCAATTCCACGTTTCAAATCCATTGGATTTGCACCGGCAGTAACGTTTTTCAGTCCTGTGGTAACAATTGACTGCGCAAGGACAGTTGCAGTTGTTGTTCCGTCACCGGCAATGTCATTAGTTTTGGAAGCTACTTCTTTAACCAATTGTGCTCCCATATTTTCAATACTATCTTCTAACTCAATCTCTTTGGCAACTGTAACCCCGTCTTTAGTAATAGATGGTGCGCCAAATGATTTTTCAAGAATAACGTTGCGACCTTTTGGCCCCAGTGTTACTTTTACTGCATCTGCAAGTGCATCAACACCTGCCTTCAGTGATTCTCTTGCTTTCAGATCAAAAATTATGTCTTTTGCCATTTTTATTTTATTTTTAGATTAATTACTAGATTATTTATTAAACAATTGCATAAATATCCGATTCATTCATTATGAGGTAATCTTCGCCCTCATGTGAAATTTCGGTTCCTGCATATTTTCCGTAAAGAATGGTATCCCCAACCTTGACAGTAAGTTTCTTGTCATCTTGTCCCGGACCAACTGCTACAACAGTTCCTCTTTGGGGTTTCTCCTTTGCTGTATCAGGAATGATCAAGCCTCCGGATGTCTTCTCCTCGGCTGGTGCCGGCTTTACAATTACCCGGTCTCCTAACGGTTTGATTTTTATTTTAGCCATATTGATAAATTTTTGTTTGTCATTATTAGTGACTTCGCCTTTGACATATTCTGTGCCAAAATAAAAAATGTCAGAACGTTGTGACATTCTGACATTTTTAATGTTTTTTAAACTTTTTTACTTCTAGTCCTGTTGTGCAGGATTATTATCTTCCTGGCCCGGAGGAGGAGCGAAATCCTGTACCGGTTGTTGATCAGGAAGTTCCTGATAAAGTTCCTGAAGTCCGCTTTCCGTTGGATCAACACTGGTTCCCCTTGGAATAACAAAAATTGACATAAGACTCAACACCAAAAGTGAAATAGCCAAAGTCCAGGTCGATTTTTCCAGAAAGTCGGTAGTCTTTTTAACACCCATAAACTGATTCGAAGATGAAAAGTTAGAAGCAAGTCCACCACCTTTATCTTTCTGTACCAGTACAACAAGTGTTAGCAGAACACATACTATAAGTATCAGCGAAGCAACTACAATATAAGCACCCATTTTTCTTTTTTCTTTAAATTATTTAACTCTTTTTTTAAATCTCCTTACGGATTTTTTCAATTTGGGCTGCAAAGTAACTGCTTTTTTCGGGATATATCAAACTTAATTTTTTATAAATTTTTATTGCTTTCGACAGATTGCCCTGTCTGTAATATATTTTGGCAAGTGTTTCCGACACAATTTCATCCTGATCGATAAGGCTTTGCTTCGCAAAATCAACCGGATCGAAAAATCCGGGCCTCGACTCACGCGGCATAGAAGGCTGGTCGCTGATGAATTTATCAATAAGCTCTTTGTTGGTCTGCTTTTCTTTTTCGTTGAATGGCAAATCATCAAGATGGTCGAAATTATATTCGCTGATAACCGGTTTAAAATCAAGTTCCTCTTTCTCCGGCTTTGATTCCGGTCTTGCCCCAATATCTCCTAAAAGTTTTTCAAGCTCCGAAACAAGAGTCGAAACACTCACGCTGTCAGTCGCAGGATTGTTAATTGAAATCAGGATTTTATTCCGCAATATTGAAATGAGCTTTTGGATATCTGCATCATCTGGAATTACAGATTCTTTGGCCTCCTCAATTTCTACTTCAGCATAACTCTTTTCTGACCTCTCAGGTGGGTCAGCAATCAAAACCTCACCATCTAAGGAGGTGATATGATACTTAAAAATTTGTCTGTCGGAGGCATAAGCAGCAGCTATTTTCAGTTGATTACTGAATTTAATATTCTCCTCTTTATACAAATTTAATGTATAAAGTATTTGTGCCGATTGACAATAGGGATAATCCTCAACAAGATCCCGGATTGGAGACAAGGTTTCGCCATTAAGCAAATCCGGACTCTGAATATATTTGACAAACTGCTGTCGGTTCATAGAGCAAAATTAGTAAATATCAGATTACCAAAATGAAATATTCTGTTATAATTTTGCATTAATGTTCAACTCATTAAGTAAATTTTTCTATTGACAGATTGTATTTATGCAAACAGATTGCCACAGCATTCCTTCCAACAGGCCAGGATATATTTTTTTGCCACCAAGACACCAGGGCACAAAGGTTCACTAAGGTTTTTGTGTTTCTTAGTGTCTTTGAGCCTTTGTGGCAAAATAAACTGTAAGACAATAATCAATACCAGTATATATACCAGTGCTTCGTAGCAATCTGTTTGCATACCCGGCTGACAAAAACAAAGATGTTGAGCAATAAATCTATTCACAAATTGCACAAATGCAAGCGTAGACGCTTGCTCATTTACGGGTATAAGTTACCAGTTAATCACAGCCTTATTAAATACATCCGTCACCAGCATCTCAACAATAGCATCAATCAGCCCGTCCTGAACAACAGCAAGATTTTGGGAACTTGAGTAGTCAGCATACTTTGAAAAAGTGGTCTCAAAACTTTTAGTATCGTCAAAGGTGTCGACATATTTTACAAAAATAATAACTGTTAACCTGTTGAGTGCAGCCTGATCATTTCCCTGTATCGCAATCGAGTTTGTTCTGTAATCTTTTATATATCCTTCAAGGATAAGATCACCCCCTCTATTTACCAGTGTAAGGTCTGTTTGCGAGGTAAACCTGTCACTGAGACCATCAGTAAGTTTTTGACTAAGTGAAGGTGCAACCAGAGAAGCATTGTTCGGGAAGTACTTAATATTTATCGTATTAATATTGGGAGGAATAGAGGCTCCGGTAAATGAATAATTCACTTTGCACCCTGATATCAATACCAGAATAATGGAAAATAAGATCAGATATTTACCCCAAATTTGAATTTTCATTTAATAATTAATTTTCTCCAATTAAATTAATTTAACAATATAACAAACGTGAGCCTTTGTCACTCAAGACAAATAACTCTGCAAATCAGGTAATGTCATACTCTTTTATTTTCCTGTAAAGAGTCCGCTCTGAGATTCCCAGTTCGTTAGCTGCTTTTTTTCGTTTACCATGATATTTTGACAGAGCCTTTTTAATCAGGTCAATCTCCTTGTCCTGTATCGAAAGCGATTCTTCTACTATTTCCGATTCCTGTATTGGTTCAATAAATCGGGGCTCATCAGGATGTTGTGTTTCAAAATGTTCAACCTGACTACCTATTGTATCAATATTTTCATGAAGTTTATCTATCAGATGTTTATTGTACTGCTGATTATCTTTTGAAACACCTTCATCTTTTATAATGCCCCCTACAATTGTTTTAAGTTCATTGATATCATTTTTCATATCAAAAAGAACCTTATAAAGCAAATCCCTTTCAGACATTTCTGGTTGCTCTTCCCTATTTTTGTAAATAACAGGCAGTTCTCTTTTAAGGGTAACCGGTAGAAATTTGAATAACGTTGGAGCATCAATAGTTCTCTCCTTTTCAATAATTGATTTTTGTTCGGTAATGTTTTTCAGTTGTCTGACATTCCCGTCCCATCTGTAATTTATCAGAGCATTTACCGCATCCTCATTAAGCCGAAGTACGGGCATCCGGTATTTTTCGGCAAAATCGGCGGCAAACTTTCTGAACAGCAGATAAATATCTTCCTTCCTCTCACGTAACGGCGGAATATAGATAGGTACAGTATTCAGCCTGTAAAAAAGATCTTCCCTGAACTTTCCGCTCTGAATAGCATTCTGGACATCAACATTGGTAGCAGCCACAACCCTTACATCGGTTTTAATCACTTTTGAAGAACCAACCTTTAAAAACTCACCTGTTTCGAGCACTCGTAGCAGGCGAACCTGTGTTGACAGAGGCAGCTCTGCAACTTCATCCAAAAAAATAGTACCACCGTTTGCAACTTCAAAATAGCCCTTTCGTGCTTCGTGTGCTCCGGTGAACGAACCCTTTTCGTGTCCAAAAAGTTCAGAATCTATTGTTCCTTCAGGGATAGCACCGCAATTGACTGCAATATATGATCCGTGTTTACGAGTGCTGAGCTGATGAATTATTTTTGGAAAAACCTCTTTCCCAACCCCACTTTCACCGGTAATAAATACAGTCAGGTCGGTAGGAGCCACCTGTGCTGCTATATCTATTGCCCTATCAAGCAGAGGCGAGTTCCCAATTATTCCAAATCTTTGCTTTATTGACTGAACTTCCATATTGTCAGTTTTTCCGGTTTTAAGTATGCAAAATTACTGATTTTATCAATACACTAATTTAAATTTTATTAAAGCTGCCAATCTTTCGCCTGTTGTCATTGCGTTAAACAAAAAAACTGGTAATACTTTGTATATATTGAAAAATATACATATTTTTGCTATTGATTTATTAATTAAACCCATTTCTTATGAAAACTTTATATTCTTGAAATTAAGCAAAAAGGTTCAGTGGTGAGAAAGAAGTTTGTTTTTA
>JAOZOC010000154.1 GCA_029933495.1 Bacteroidales bacterium | reverse complement strand
TCTTTTTTACCAAGATGATAATATATTTCTTTCCCTCTTCTCTTTAATTCAATAAGCACAGTATTTTCAAGATATCGTCCATAATCTTCCGAAATCCTGAAAGAGATATTTGACAAAATACCATTGTCAACGCAATAGACTTTTTTCCTGTTCGAAAATTGCTTTTTTAACGAATAATCGTAACGGTTAATTTCGAAAAACAGATATGTATTTTTTAAATACTCAAAGTAATTATCTATTAAATTGTATGATAAGTTTAGTGATATTGCTATTTTATTAAAATTCAACGGTTTCCCAATATTTGACAATAAAAATAAAGCGACTTTGTTTATATATTCATAATTTTTCAAATTATACCTTGCCACGATATCCTTAAGAATAATTGTGTCGAAATACATCAGAATCTCAGGCCTTTTCAATTCACTATCAAGTAATGTAACCTTAGGAAAACCCCCTTCTTTAACATAATCATTAAACAGCTTTTTATATCCTATTTTCTTTAATATAAGTTCCGGCTTATCCGGGACATCTGTTTTCCGAAATTGCAGATACTCTTTAAAATCCAACGGGAAAACATCAATATCAAGATATCGACCGCCTAAAGATGTTCCGAACTCTTTACTTAATAGTTTTGAGGATGAACCCGTTATAAAAATATGATACTTTTTCAATTCATATCCGGTCAAAACCCATTTCTCCCACTTATAAACATTTTGTATTTCATCTAAGAAAACATAAGGCAAAGGTTTATCGTTGACATACTCCTTATATGTTTCCATAATCTTGTCTAACAAGGTTGTATTCAGTTCACCTGTGAACCTGGGATCTTCAAAATTTACAAAAAGTATTTCCCGTTTATCAACTCCTGCATTAATAAGGTTGTGGATATGGCTTACCAACAGGGAAGATTTTCCTGCCCTCCTTATACCTTTTAGAACTATTATTTCTCCCGACCTGCTATAACTGTTGAGTTTTTGTTGATATGAATCTCTCGGGACATAATCAGGCAGTGGTTTATTCCAATAATTCCAGTCATTTAGTATTTCAAATATTTTATGCTTTTCCACTATTTTTTTTTGGCAAAAGTAATATTTTTTTTCAGTTAACTGAAAATTTTTTTATGTTTTTTTTCAGTTAACTGAAATTTATCATCATTATCCAACCCTGTCAGGATTATCCTTAATAAAACTATTCCAACCTGAATAGCTTGATTTTGTTGAAGTTGCACCTTTTTGAAAATAGTGGCAGACTGCGGCTGCAAGGCCGTCGGTTGCATCAAGATGTTTGGGTACATCTTTTATTGTAAGAATGCTTTTCAACATTGCGGCAACCTGCTCTTTGGAAGCATTTCCGTTTCCGGTGATTGATTGCTTAATCTTTTTGGGAGAGTATTCAAAAATAGGAACATCCCTGAAAAGTGCTGCCGCCATTGCAACACCCTGGGCACGACCAAGTTTAAGCATACTCTGGACATTTTTTCCGTAAAAAGGAGCCTCAAGAGCAACTTCATCGGGTGCATATTCATCAATCAAACCCAACACTCTTTCAAATATCTTTTTCAGTTTTAATGCATGATTATCATATTTTGCAAGATGTATCACGCCTAATGTAATTAGTTCCAGCGACTTATCTTTTTTATGAACAAGTCCGTACCCCATTATTGTAGTTCCCGGGTCTATACCTAATATTATTCTATCCTGTTTCAACCTAAATTATTACTTTTGTAATTGCTAAAAATATGAAGAAGTATTTTACAAATATACATAAAAATAAAACCTATAATTTAATAGTAAGGGTATTAATAATTTTTACTACCTACTATTTTATTTATGCTCAGATATTTAAGAAAAAAAAGTTAGAAGAAGTAGTAATATTATTCAATGAAATAATTGACCAGCCTCATATATATTTCTTTCTGACCTGGACTATGCTATTAATGGTTGTCAACTGGGGAATTGAATCATTAAAATGGCAGTTTCTGATTAATAAAATTGAAAAAATATCTTTTTCCAAAGCATTTGAGGCAGTACTTGCCGGTGTTTCGGTTGCACTTTTCACACCAAACAGGGTAGGAGAGTGGTTCGGAAGGGTGTTTATCCTCGACAAGGCAAATCCCTGGAAAGGGATTGTAATTACAATGGTTGGCAGTTTCGCCCAGCTTCTTACAACCATCGTTGTCGGCTCTTTAAGTCTTCTTATTTATATCCCGATTTATTACAAGGACTCCGACCTGTTTTCAAACTATCTCTACTTCGGACTTATTCTGATTGTTGTTGTGATTGTGACTGCTCTGATACTTATATTCCTTAATATCAAAGCTTTACCTGGTTTTCTTACCAAATTTTTTGAAAAACGGTTTCCACATTTTTACGAATATATTTCAGTAATCTCAGAATATTCAACTTTTGAACTGGCATCAGTACTTATTTTAAGCTTCCTCCGCTATTGTGTTTTTACATTGCAGTTTTACATAATTTTAATGCTGTTTTCAGTTAATCTTCCTCTGTTGCAGGGTTTGATAATTATCTCTCTTGTATTTTTCATTATGACTGCTATTCCAACGGTAACTCTTGCCGAGCTTGGCATCCGCGGTTCCGTTTCCATATTTTTCATTGGTTCCTATTTTGAAAAATTCGGTCTCCTGACAGACAAGATTACACTTGGAATTGTGGCATCTTCTTCCACTTTATGGCTCATTAATCTTGCAATACCTGCTATCGTAGGAACCTTCTTTGTCTATCGGTTAAAGTTTTTCAGAAGATACAAAGATGATGATTAATCTGATGACAATATATTTTGTTTTCTTAATTCTGTCCGGAGTTTTTTATTTTATCATAATACTCTCATACACAATAGGATGGTTCAAACTAAAAAGTTTTTTGCCAACATCCGATGCTTTTAAAACAGCTTTATCCGTTATCATTCCCGCCCGAAATGAAGAAGACAATATTATTTTGCTTTTAGAGGATTTACAAAAACAGGACTATCCTGCTAATATGTTTGAAGTAACAGTTATTGATGATCATTCAACAGATGATACATTAAATGTTGTCAGAAGTTTTATTGAAAATAATTATGATCTGAATATAAAAATAGTCAGCCTGACATCTGACAACATCTCAGAAACATACAAGAAAAACGCAATCTCAAAAGGTATAGAAACTTCAAAAGGTGAACTTATTGTTACAACTGATGCCGATTGCAGAGTCCGTCCCGAATGGCTCAAAACAATAACTGCTTTTTATGAAGAAAATAATTGTAAAATGATTATCGGGCCAGTCGCTTATCATAATGAAACAACCTTTTTTGAAAAGCTACAGTCTCTTGAATTTCTGAGTCTTATAGCAGTTGGTGCAGGAGCCGCTGCAATACAAAAACCTGTAATGAGCAACGGAGCAAATCTTGCTTATGAGAAGAAGGCTTTTGAAATTGCCGGAGGTTTTACAAAGGATAAATTTTCTTCCGGTGACGATGTTTTTCTGATGATGAAATTCCGGAAAATGTTTGGCTCCGGTTCAATTGCATTCCTGAAAAACAGTAACTCTTTTGTTTATACAAAAGCTAAAAAAAGCGTAAAAGATTTTATTAACCAGCGCGTAAGATGGGCCTCCAAAAACAAGGGATTCGATTTAAATATCCTGTTCGTTTCCGTTACTGTATATTTTCTTAACCTTCTGCTATTAACAGGCTTAATAATATCCCTTTTCCATCCTGAAATTTTCCCTTTGATTGCACTTGCTTTTGGCATTAAATTAATAATTGACATCCCGATACTGGCAGGTTTTGTTAAATTTGCAAAAAAAAACAGCTCTTTTACTTTATGTTATTCCTATATATTTGATCTATCCGGTGTATATTGTGATTTCCGGTGCGTGGGGTGTTCTTGGGAATTATAACTGGAAAGAGAGAAAAATAAAAAAATAGGCCGTTATGATTAAAAAAATTGATTACGACGTCATTAAAAAAATCCTTGACGATAAAGACAGGAGGGTGGTATTTGAAAAAACAAATATTATCCCTGACCATACCGAACTCAAAAATGAACTGACCGAGTATATTGATTATGCAAAAATCGGTAAAAAATCGGTGCTTGGTATTGATATGTACCAGTACAGCTCATTCGGTGAATTTGAACAGACACTAATCCCGTTTTTGTTTAAAACCCTCTTCGATGCCACAATAAATCTTTGTTTTCAAAATCATCCTTTCATTTTCCAGAAATACACAAAGAAAGATATTGAAAACAATTACATTAGTACCGGCGACGGTGGTTTTCTGATTTTTGACAATCCTGTTCATTCGCTTCTGTTTGCGGCAAATTTTGCTATCATTCTCAGGGCTTACAACGCATTCCATTTTTACCCGAAGCTCAGGAAAATAATTGATGGAATCAATATGCGATATGCCATTACCTACGACAAAATCTACAAATTCAACAATAACTATTACGGAAGGGCTATCATTAACAATGCAAGAATATTGATAAAAGACAACCTGAACCGTTGTCTGATGGACGAATATACCCACACCTGGTTTACAACTAACCTTGACGGTGTTGAAAACCTCCAGATAGCAACGCTTGACGATATTGCAAACATTTATGAGTTCAATAAAAATTATGACAGAGACCTGATTAAAAAGGGAGATGAAATTTTTGAGAACGAATCATCAAGGCGCTATGGTATAATCAATTCCGATATCCTGAAAATCGGAATGATAAAATCAAAAGAGACATCACTCAGCATTTACAACCTCCATTTGCAGGTTACAATCCGGCTTTATAATGATGAAAACCGGGAGCAAAACAGATTGATTACAGTCAGTCTTGGCAATCTGAATACAACAGGGATATAAAGCTGATATTCACCAATTTAACAAATATTTAACAAAATATTGTCAAGATTAGTCTTTTGACTGTAATTTGCTTTCTATCTTTGCACCCAATTATTCGGATTTTAATATATTTAAAACATCTTTATGAAAAAGTTATTTGTCCTTCTTATTTCAATCGCACTGTTTGCTTCCTGCAACAACAGCGGTAACAATAAAAATACATCTGAAAAAGAATCGGTTAGTACCAATTACACCATCCACGGTACTATTGACGGCGATTTTACCGGAACTGTTTATCTTAAAAAGCGTGGCGACGGTGAGTGGATCACACTTGATTCCACAACTGCACAAAACAACTCTTTTGAATTCAAAGGAAGTATGGGTGACCCTGAAATTTATTATATAATGCTTGAAGGTAACCGGCAGTATTGCAGACTTTTCGCCGAAAATTCCGATATCAACATCAAAATAAATCCACTTGATATGCGAAACCCGGAAATAACCGGATCAAAATCAGATAAAGAGTTCAAAGATTTTCAGGATCAATCGGCATCTTATGAAAGTCAGCTCAATGAGATGTGGGAAAATATGAAAAAAGCCAAAATTGCCGGTGACGATGTAACAGCAAAAAAATGGGAAGATAAATTAGACAGTGTTGACGCAATTCGCCAGCAGTTTGCTCTTGATTATGCAATGAAAAACAATAAATCGGTCGTTTCGGCTTTTGTTGTTTACCTCAACTCATACAGCTATGACGAGAACCAACTGGAAAAAGTACTCAACAATTTTGACCCTTCGGTTAAGAACTCCGAATATGCAAAAATTCTCCAGGAGAGAGTTGATGTTCTGAAAAAGGTTGCCATCGGTAAAAAAGCTACCGACTTCACAATGAACGATCAAAACGGTAAACCTATAACACTTTCATCACTTTACGGAAAGTATCTGCTTATTGACTTCTGGGCATCGTGGTGCAGTCCCTGCCGTGCCGAAAATCCCAATCTTGTTGCAACATACAACAAATATCACGGCAAGGGTTTTGATATTCTCGGAGTATCATTTGATAAGGATAAAAAAAGCTGGCTGAAAGCCATCAAAGATGACCACCTTTCCTGGCTGCATGTTTCCGACCTAAAAGGATGGGGCAACGAAGCCGGCAAACTCTACGGTGTCAGTGCCATTCCTTCAAATGTCCTGTTAGACCCTGACGGAATAATTATTGCCAAAGGACTTCGCGGTGACGATCTGAATAATAAGCTGAAAGAGATTTTTGACGAATAGTAACTACATATTCACTGATTTGCTTTTCTCTTCCTTTTATCAGATTCACTGACTTTAGTAACGTTTACGAAACGAAGTCAGTTCTTACGGATGTGTTTCAGTATAACTCCCAGGGAAAAATATGCTTTATTCCCTTATACTCCGAAAATTTAACATCATCAAGAGAGATGACGGACTTTTCATAATTGTCTTTTATCATCAATAAATTTCCAAATTCACGCTCGGCAGTTTTTTTATCATTTAATAAATATGCTACCTGAAAGTAAAGTGTATTGTCACCCTTTTCAGCAACAAAATCTATTTCATTTCCATTAATAACTCCAACCGACACTTTATAACCCATTCTTTTAAGTTGTATAAACACGTAATTTTCAAGATTATATCCAATATCTGACGGATAAAAACCGAACAAATAGTTTTTGAATGCCAAATCATTCAAATAATATTTTCTTACTCCGGCAATGGTCTGTTTTCCACGAACCTGATACCTGTCAACCTCATGAATAATAAAAGCGTCATTTAAATATGAAATATAAGTTGACAAAGTTTCATAATTGGTTTTTCTCTGACGACTTTTAAAGTATTTTATTATTGCGGAAATGGAAGTGAGATTTCCAATATTGACTGTTAAAAATCCAAAAATATCTTCGAGTAAAGAAACATCCTTAACCTTATATCTTTGAATTATATCGCGTAAAATTATTGTATTTTTCAAACTTTCAATATAATGCCTTATTATTTCATCTTCATCAAAATGAAGAGTTTCAGGCAGGCCTCCAGTTCTAAGATACGTGATAAAAGTATCTTTATCCGGCGGCATGTTTTTATATTCAGCAAATTCAATAAAACTAAAAGGATAGATTTCAAACTCAACGTATCTGCCTGATAACAATGAAGCAAGTTCTCCCGAAAGAAGTTGCGAATTGGAACCTGTAATAAACAATTCATAATTCTGTGTGAAATTCTGAGCATAATTATTTATAACAGATTCCCAGTATTCTATATTCTGAATTTCATCAAGAAAAAGATAAATTTTTCCCTTAGGATTAAGTTTTTTCTTATAGAATCCGAATAATTCATCCAGGTCATCACCGGTTTGAATATCTTTAAAAGCAATATACTCCTTATTCAAATAAAAAATATTCCTCGGATTGACATTTTTCTTTGTGACAAGAAAATTCATCATTTGTCTCAGAATATAACTTTTTCCGACACGCCTTTGTCCCACAAGCACCTTAATCAGTTTATTATCAAGATATTTACTAATCCTGTCAAGATATTCGGAACGTTCA
>JAOZOC010000153.1 GCA_029933495.1 Bacteroidales bacterium | reverse complement strand
CCCATTCTCCCATTCACACATTCACCCATTCTCCCATTCTCCCATTCACACATTCTATTTTTTCCCTACCTTTGCACCTGCAATGAGTGAAGAAATAAGTGTAATAATAAGAAGCAGCGATCCCGACTGGCTTGAAAAGACTTTGAAGCAATATTCAACAAAAGCACCTTTTGTCTTTGAGGATGATGCCCGCCTTGGTCTTAACGCTAAAGATTTGCGTTCAGCGGTTACATTGATTAAAGCTGCAAAAAGTAAAGGTGATATGAAGTGGAAGCAGATTGCTGCCTTCCTTTCCGCTCTTGGAATAACCAGTGCCGGTGTCTGGATAGTTGCTGCTGCAATTGCTGACCCTGAACCTACAACAAAATTGGGATTGCTAATTACCGGAGGATTGGTACTTGCTGTTACGGGCAGCCTTGGAACACTCTCATCTCTGGGTGTGAAATTTTCAGTCTTTGCCCGGACTCCTTTTGGGCACTCTTTTGAAATAAGGCCACAATAAAAAAAAAAGGCTACCATGTGGTAACCTTTTTATCTTTGAAAAAAAATATTATCTTAATTGTTCAATTTGTAAACCACACCTACCAACACGCTTAATGCACTTGTTTTTATATCATTAAGTTGTTCTGGTGGAATATCTGTAGTCCCTTTTTTAAGCTCACCTATATTTGTAAATCCCATTGAATATCTTACATCTCCTGAAATTAACCAGGGACTGCGTCTTCCTCCAATGGGGATCAAAACACCTCCACCAACAATAAATCCATAATCGAACCCTGTATATTCCTCGCGATATTTTCTACGGTCAGTTTCAGGATTCTGATCATGATCTCTCCACACATCACCATTTATGGTTAATCCGAACAGGGATGCAACATATAATCCAGCTTCAGCATAAAAGTGAACACCTTTGGGATCACCAAATGTGTATTTCGCCAAAATAGGGATTTCAATATAAGTAGAAACCTGTTTGGCTCCTTTTACCGTATCAACTGGGGAGTTGGGGATCGTATCGTGATAGAAGAGGTAATCTGTTGTCGCTCCCTTTTGACTGGCTGCTACTTCAATTCCAATTGAGAATTTTTCTCCAAAATCACTTTTGATCAGGTCTTTAAGCCCGTAATCAAATGAGACTCCGACATTATATCCCATCAACATTGAGTTATTTTGGATTGATTCCCCTCTAAGGTTTGCCATATTCAGACCAAGACGACCTCCGATTTGCATCTGTGCAAAAGATGTTGTTGCGATTCCGATAAGGAAAGCAGCGATAACGAGTGTTTTAAAATAATTGCGAGTCATGATACTTTTATTTAACATATTTATAATTAACGTTTTAAGTAATGCTTTCTATTGTCTGCATTTTCATATTTATACAACTAAATGATTAATTTGTTTCATTATTTTATGAAAAAATAATAACTTTTTCAAAAAAAACCGGGCATACTGTCTGAATAGCATGCCCGGAAGTATTTCTGTAAAACTTCTGATTAATTATTCTTAAAAAGCAACTTTCCTTCTTTGAAGTCAATTTCAATTTCAGAATCACGATTGACTTTCCCTGCAAGTATCATTTTTGAGAGTTCATTCATCAAATTTCGCTGGATAACCCTCTTTACCGGCCTTGCACCAAACTGCTGATCAAAGCCGGCATCTGCAATATAGTCAACAGCAGAATCAGAAATTGAAATCTTAATCTGATTCTTAGCCAACAGCCCCTGAAGTACTTTGAACTGTATCTGAACAATTTGTTTGATTTCATCTCTGTCAAGAGGTTTGAAGACAATAACTTCATCGATCCTGTTCAGAAATTCTGGTCGTATTGTCGATTTCAGCAATGTCAGAACCTCCCTCTTTGTCTTTTCATAAACCTCCTCTTTATTATCAGATGACATCGATTCAAGATTTTTCTGAATAACATGTGAACCCACATTTGAGGTCATTATAATAATAGTATTTCTGAAATCAACAGTTCTGCCTTTATTATCCGTCAGTCTTCCGTCATCAAGAACCTGAAGCAGGATATTAAAAACATCAGGATGTGCCTTCTCAATTTCATCAAGCAGCACTACTGAATATGGCTTCCTCCTCACAGCTTCTGTTAACTGGCCGCTTTCATCATAACCGACATATCCGGGAGGAGCGCCAATCAGTCTCGAAACCGAATGCCTCTCCTGATACTCCGACATATCAATCCTGACCATCGAATTCTCATCATCAAAGAGGAATTCGGCAAGTGCTTTGGCAAGCTCAGTCTTACCTACTCCTGTGGTACCCAGGAAAATGAAGGATCCGATTGGCCTGTTTGCATCCTGTAGTCCTGCCCTGCTGCGTCTTATGGCATCTGCCACGGCCTCTATGGCTTCATCTTGCCCGACAACACGGTTGTGTAACTCAGTTTCAAGATGTAAAAGCTTTTCTCTCTCGCTTTGCAGCATCCTCGAAACCGGAATGCCTGTCCATTTTGAAACAATTTCGGCAATGTCCTCGGCGTCCACCTCTTCGTTTATCATTGGCGAATCACCCTGAAGTTCCGAAAGTTTTGCTTTCAGTTCTTCTATTTCATCCTCAATGGCCTTTAGTTTTCCATATCTTATCTCGGCAACCTTTTCAAAATCACCTTCTCGCTCTGCCTGCTCGGCCTCAAACTTCAGATTCTCAATATCATTTTTTCTCTGCTGTATCTTTTCTACTATCTCTTTCTCCGATTGCCATTTTGCTCTCAGATGGTTTCTTTCATCGTTCAGATTAGCGATCTCTTCATTCAAAGCATTCAGTTTTACCTTATCCTTTTCGCGTTTTATTGCTTCGCGTTCAATTTCAAGCTGCCTGATCTTCCTCTCAATTATTTCAAGCTCTTCAGGTAATGAATTTATCTCAAGCCTTAGTTTTGAAGCTGCCTCATCAATAAGATCAATCGCTTTGTCAGGTAAAAATCTGTCGGTAATATAGCGCTGCGAAAGTTCAACTGCTGATATAATGGCCTCATCTTTAATTCTTACATGATGATGAGTTTCATATCTCTCTTTCAATCCTCTCAAAATGGAAATAGCAGAAAGCGTATCAGGTTCATCTACAACAACAATCTGAAATCTTCTTTCCAGGGCTTTATCCTTTTCAAAATATTTCTGATACTCTTTCAAAGTTGTCGCACCGATAGCACGTAATTCGCCACGTGCAAGAGCAGGTTTTAGGATGTTTGCAGCATCCATAGCTCCTTCTGAGGCACCTGCACCAACAAGAGTGTGAATCTCATCAATAAAGAGTATGATCTCCCCGTCAGAGTTGATTACCTCTTTAACTACGCTTTTCAATCTCTCTTCAAATTCTCCTTTAAACTTTGCACCTGCGATAAGAGATCCCATGTCGAGCGAGAAAATGAGTTTCGATTTCAAATTTTCCGGCACATCTCCATTTACAACCCTATGAGCCAGCCCTTCGGCAATAGCAGTTTTACCAACTCCCGGCTCACCTATTAAAATAGGGTTATTTTTTGTTCGTCTTGATAATATCTGTAATATCCTTCTGATCTCTTCATCCCGGCCTATAACAGGATCAAGTTTACCTGACCTTGCCAGCTCATTCAGATTTTTTGCAAACCTGTTCAAAGCGTTGTAAGTATCTTCGGCCGATTGACTGGATACGGTAGCACCCTGACGTAATTCTTTTATGGCTGCTTTGAGTCCTTTTTCAGTAATCCCATTGTCCTTTAAAAGTTTGGAGGAAGTGTCCTTTCCCGAAAGAATTCCAAGCAAAATATGCTCAATTGATACAAACTGATCGTTGAATTCCTTTAGAAATGAGGTTGCCTTCTGTAAGGCATTATTAGCATCAGACGATAAGAATTGCTCTCCACCGCTTACTTTTGGCAGGGAATCAATGATTTTATCAATAGCTTTTGACAGGATAGGGACATTAACATCCAGCTTTTTTAAAAGATATGGAACAACATTTTCGTCCACCTCGATAATTCCTTTCAGAATATGAACAGATTCAATTGCCTGATTTTGCTTTTCTGTGGCAATTTGTTGCGCTTTCTGTATAGCTTCCTGTGATTTTATTGTGAAATTATTAAAATTCATATCTGTATATTTTAGTTTTTATTATGTTTTGTTTCTGCATGTAATGTCAAAACCCCTGCCATGATTTTAAGAGTGTGCAAATCCCAAAATCCCAATAATTTCCAGTTGCCATTGCCAAAAATACCAAACTATTTGATTGGTTGGTATTTATGAATGACTTCATTATGCAAATCATTTGCTTTCATTTGTTATAAAAATAACAGGCTACTGAAAAAATGACAGTTGACTTTAAATTCAACTGACAAATTGACTTGATTCTCAGTGTAATAGGGTATTATATTTGTTGGTTTTTGTAAAACTTTTAGTATTTGTTACCTGGTCTGCTTAATCTCGAAAAGATATCCCTATAGCAATCGTATTGCCGTCAGGCTTAGGAATAAATAAAAGCAGACGTATTACCCTCACTAATCTCGAAGGCGTGATATGATAATACGAAATTTGCTATTTTTATACATCTTTTTTATTTAGGGCTAAAGCCAGTGATTTTATCATCTGAATCGGGTGGAATGAATACCACCCTTATTTATTATGAAACATTTTTTTTAAAACTATTTTTTCACAATATTCCTACCTATCAAAATTTTATTCATCTTTGCACGTTGATTTATATAACTTAATTAAGGTTTATACTATTTAAGGAATATGCTCCTGGATTTTTTATTTAAGAGGTTGAAGTTTTATCTTACGGTTGTGATTGCTCTGACGGTCATTTCGTTTGCAAAGGCACAGGATTATTCCGATTTGCTGCCTGATACTGTAAGGTCTTGCAGGGTTGACAGTCTTATGCTTGATGTAGAACAGGGGTTTGGCCATTATCTTTGGAATACAGGTGACACAACCTCATTTATCTGGATAAAAAATGACGGAGGATATTGGGTTAACTTTACAAGTGGTGATACTATTAATGAAACCGATACAACCTGGGTTTTCATATTGGATGCCCGGATTGTGCAAAGCGACACAACCATTTCTTGTGGAGATACACTAACTTTAGACGGCGATAATGATATTTTTCAGTATATCTGGAATCCAGATATCTGGGATCCGGATTATGATACAGCCCAGTCGGTTACGGTTTATCCGCGCGACACAACACAATATTTTGTAAAAATAAGAGATACTGGGAACAACTATTATTATTGTACTGACAGCGTTACCGTTACAGTAGATCCAATAGTTATGTTTGATACAATTATTCAACTTAATATGGGCTGTAAAGGTGAGAATAAAACACAAATGAAAGCAGATGTGTCGGGAGGTTATCCGCCTTATTATTACGATTGGTCAGCCGGATATTCAATTCCCGGACAACCTTCGGTTGCAATAGGATTTACTGATGGAAATGAAAGCATTACTGTTACGGACACAATAGGATGTTTTAATATAAAGAACTTTGAGGTTAAGGCTTACCCCTTGCCTGAACTGGAAATACATACCGATCCGGGTGATACTGTATATATTCCAAAGCCATTAATAACTTTCTCTTATGAAAATCTGACCTATGATTCACTTGGTGTTGATACTTTTCAGATTACCTCTTTGCAATGGGACTTTGGCGATGAAACTACTGCCATACAACCGTCAGTAACACATAAATATTGCAAGCCAGAAGATTTTTTAGTTGTTTTAAACTTCACTACTTTTTATGGGTGTCCCGGACAGGATTCGATATCAGTTATAGTAAAACCTATTAAATTGAAAGTCCCAACAGTGATAACTCCAAATGGTGACGGCTATAACGATTATTTCATAATTGATGAAGATGAAAGCGGCGACGACGGGGGAGATGCATTCTTCAAGAGTAGTACTCCGGGAGAATACAAATCCTTGGATACATATTACCTGAAAACTACTCTTTTAATTTTTAATCAATGGGGCACAAAGGTTTATGAACAAGATAATTATGAGAATGACTGGATGGCAGATAAACTCAATGACGGGACATATTATTACCTGTTGAAATGTGAATGGCAAAGTGATTGTGATGATGAGATCAAGACAGATATTTACCGGGGAACTTTTATGGTCCTTGGCAGCGGGGAAGATTATTGACAATGATTCGTTTGGCAATTGATTTAATGAGACGCGCGGCAGTACGTCACTCCATGCCTACCTTGCACCGAAAATAGCACTTCCAATTCTGACTATCGTGCTTCCCTCTTCTATTGCAATTTTATAATCGCCTGACATTCCCATTGAAATATCTATAAAATGCTTTGATCCCTGAAAATATTTTTCCTTCAAATCTTTCTTTATTTCCCTGAGATATCTGAATTCTTTACTGATTATAGAAACATCTTTCGTATTGGTAGCCATACCCATGATCCCGCAAATTCTGATATTTTCCATTTTTATATATTCCTCCGAGGAAAGCAATTCAACAGCCTCTTCCATATTAAGTCCGAATTTTGTCTCTTCGGTTGCAATGTGAAACTGTAGCAGACAATCCACAACCCTGTTGACTTTTGCAGCCTGCTTATTAACCTCACGAAGTAGCTTTATCCTGTCAATGCTATGAATCAGCGACACAAATGGAATTATATATTTAACCTTATTAGTCTGGAGATGGCCGATAAAATGCCATTGAATATCATCCGGCAATTGTGGATGCTTTGAGCTTAGCTCCTGAGCCTTATTTTCCCCGAACAATCTGTGTCCTGCATTGTATACAGCCAGGATATCCTCAATGGGTTTTGTTTTCGATACCGCAACCAGTTTTACACCTTCCGGGATATCATTTTTTATTTTTATCAGATTTTCAGTAATACTCATCGTTCACTTTTTTTTGACAAAGGTAACACAGATTGTTCAAATGGAATAGTGAAATAATGATAATGTTAACTGTTCTGCAATAGTAATTTATTTGTTATAAATCGGGGTTTGTGCATGAAAAACATTCGGGTGAGTATGGCCTTGCGTGGAGGACCTCCCGGCTGGTTAGATTTTTTCTGATAAAAAAAATAATAAAAAAGTTGTTTGAAATGATAAATTATATACTTTTGCACCTCCCAAATGGGAATGGTTCATTGAAAATATCAGGAATGAATATAATTCAATCTATTTGCCCGGAGAGGTGGGTGAGTGGCTGAAACCACCAGTTTGCTAAACTGGCGTACCTATTAACGGGTACCGGGGGTTCGAATCCCCCTCTCTCCGCTATCATCCGCCGAAGCCAAGCGTAGCAGGCGAAGGCGGATAGGTTGTGCCCTTCGACTTCGCTCAGGGCAACAATTTGAGTTTTGTTCTTTTGGATTTTGATATTTAAAATTTATTTCGGGGTATAGCGTAGTCCGGTTAGCGCGCCTGCTTTGGGAGCAGGAGGTCGGG
>JAOZOC010000006.1 GCA_029933495.1 Bacteroidales bacterium | reverse complement strand
TGCTCTGCAACTGTTCTTCCGTCAATATCAATAGCTTTAAACTCTTCGATATTTTTTGGTTTTTTATCAACTGCTATATCAAGAAGTTTTGTTGAAAAAGCTATAAATTCGTCGTTTTTGGCAACAAAGTCAGTTTCACAACTAAACAGAATAACTGCTGCATGCTGTTTATCATCAGTTGTCTTAGCCAAAACTGCTCCTTCATTAGCTTCTCTGTCAGCTCTTTTATTAGCGACTTTCTGACCTTTTTTACGAAGGATATCAATTGCTTGATCAAAATCGCCTTCTGATTCAACCAATGCTTTTTTACAGTCCATCATACCGGCACCGGTAGCTTTTCTTAATTTATTTACTTCGGCTGCTGTTATATTTGCCATCTCTATAAATCGTTATCGTTAAAACTAAAATTAATTATTTACTCTCCTCTTCGGTTTTCTTAGTTGCTTTTGCTACTATCTTCTTAGCCTTTAGGGCCTCTTCTTTAACCTCTTCTTTCGGAGCTTCTGTTTCAGGAGCAGCTTTGGCTTCTACATCAACCTTAACCTCATTACCCTTTTCAGTTTCCGATATTGCAACTTTAACTGCGGGAGCTTTCTTTTCTCGATGCTCCTGTTTTTTATCTTTTTCGAGTTTTCTCTCAACCAATCCTTCTTCGACAGCATCTGACATAACCCTTACAATCAACTCAATTGACTTTGAAGCATCATCGTTCGAAGGAATCGGGAAGTCAACCTTAGTTGGATCTGAATTGGTATCAACCATAGCAAAAGTAGGAATATTAAGCTTTTTTGCTTCTGCAACAGCAATATGTTCTTTAAGAATGTCAACCACAAAAATTGCAGAAGGCAATCTGTTAAGATCAGAAATACTACCAAGTTGCTTTTCAAGTTTTGCACGCTCACGCTGAACCTGTAAACGCTCTCTTTTAGAAAGGTTCAGATAGGTCTTTGTTGTCATCATCTTGTCGATTGTTGTCATCTTTCGAACAGCTTTACGAATAGTCGAAAAGTTGGTAAGCATGCCACCAGGCCAACGCTCAGTCACATAAGGCATATTTACTTTGCTAACATACTTCGCAACGATGTCTTTTGCCTGCTTTTTGGTTGCCACGAAAAGGATTTTCTTTCCCGATTTTGCAATTTGCTTTGCAGCGGCAGCAGCTTCTTCAAGCTTGGCTGTTGTTTTGTAAAGGTCGATGATGTGGATTCCATTACGCTCCATAAAAATGTAGGGAGCCATATTAGGATTCCATTTTCTTTTCAGGTGTCCGAAATGAACTCCTGCTTCTAATAATTCATTAAATGTTGCTCTGGCCATAAAATTAATGTTTACATTCTGTTAATAAAACAATTGCCAAGTAGCCCGAAGAGTTGAAGATTGAATATCGTTATACTGAAGTTCAAAAATCAAGCTTGACCGGAGTCTTAGCAATTTAGATACTAAACATTTATATATAAAAATATTAACGTTTACTAAACTGGAATTTTTTCCTTGCCTTTTTCTGGCCGAATTTCTTACGTTCTACCATTCTCGGGTCTCTTTTCAACAAACCTTTGGCTTTCAAAACAGGCCTTAGTTCAGGGTCCATTGTAATAAGAGCTCTGGATATAGCAAGGCGCAGTGCTTCAGCCTGTCCTTTGTAGCCACCTCCGTCGAGGTTAACTTTTACATCGAATTTTCCGGCATTGTCAGTCAGCTCAAATGGCTGATTAATCACATATTGCAATGTTGCAATTGGAAAATACTCTTTATAATCTCTTTTGTTAACAGTTATAGTCCCGTTTCCCTCTTTAAGATAAATACGGGCAACGGCTGTTTTTCTTCTACCAATAGTGTTAATGACGTCCATATACTATATCTACTTTACATTTTTCAGATCAATACTTTTTGGTTTCTGTGCTTCATGTTGGTGTTCAGGGCCTGTATAAACATACAGGTTTCTGAATAAATCCCTGCCAAGTCTGTTCTTGGGAAGCATGCCTCTAATGGAATTTTCAAGGATAAATTCAGGATGTCTTGCAAACTGTTCCTTCGGTGTTCTAAATCGCTGACCACCCGGATAGCCTGTATGGCGTACATATTGCTTATCCTCTAATTTTTTCCCAGTAAATTTCACCTTTTCGGCATTTACGATAATAACATTGTCACCACAATCAACATGAGGTGTAAAGTTCGGTTTGTATTTTCCACGCAGAAATTTGGCAGCAATGGAAGAAAGTCTGCCAACCACCTGATCTTCAGCATCAATAACAACCCACTCTTTATTAACAGTCTCCTTATTTGCGCTAACTGTTCTGTAGCTTAAAGTATCCATCTGTTTTTCTTATTACTTGTTCAACAAAAATCCCACTAAATTAAACCGTATCAAAGGTTTAAGCCATAAGGCCTTCAAAATGGGGGTGCAAAAGTAGAACTAATTTTTATATTAAGCAAGATTGTTAACAATATTTTGTTAATATTTTTAACCGTAGTGATTTTAACACAATTAAAAAGGATTCAATAAATTTATAAAACGAGTTAATTTTTCATATACCTGTTATTAAAAAAGGGATTACCTTGCCAGGTAACCCCTTTTGGATTTCATTCTTAATACCAATCCTGAAATTTGGATAAGTTTAGAACTACATTTGCGAAGATGTATCCAATTTTATATAAAAGAACGTATCAGACATTTTACTATTCAGGAACCCTTGTTTGATTACCAAAATTTAAACTACAACTTTCATTTTTGTCACAGTTATTAATTTGAGTGTCCATATTGTAATCCCCTTGCAAATAACCACTCTGGCCTGCACTCGAACTCCACATTGATTTATCAGCTGCATCAACCTTCCCGTCTTTATTTCCATCCCCAGCTATCATAGCCCATACTCCCGGCGCTACCTCCTTCTGTGGATTTGGCTGTCCATAAGCTTTGTCTTCTGATGTTGTGAAATTATACGAAAGCACTCCTGTAACAACAGACAGTGGCTGAGATGACATAATCCCCAAATGATTTCGATGCCATATAATCCCAAACAGATTATGTGAAACTACAACTTCAAATCTGATTGGATTTAACGATTCAGGATCAACAATAGTTCCATCATCAAGTATAAAACCAGCTCTTCTGGCTATCACAGTTTGATCTGTTGCAGTAGCTGCATCAAATGGAGTTTCCCGTAGTTCAATCAATATCCAGTCAACTACATTCAAATTAGGTATTGAAGATACCGATTCAGTTCCCGGATAGTCCCATGGTGCGACATTAAAGGGCTGACTCAATGGCAACTCACTATTTAATATTACGTTCATTGCCGAACCATTGAACGGGCCTTCAAGAAAAGCATTAAAGTTAACATACAATGGTGGAAAAACACCTCCATCAATTAAGTTAACAGGGACAATAGCAAGATTAGAGTTCGACAACTCACAACCTGCCAGAAATGTCAGGTTTCCATCACCTCCATTAAAAACAAACTTCAAATCAAATAATTTTCCGGAAGCAATATTTGCTAAATTTGGAGGACTTGCATCCCATCCTATACCAATACGATATGGACCGGACATTACGTTTGCCGATGAACCGGCAATTTCACTATTAACATTCTCCAAGCCAATAAATGATAGTGCTGACGGGTCAAATCCAATAAATAAAGTCATTGCCCCAATATCCGCAAAATCTGTTGTGTTTACAGAGACCAAAACCTCAGTTCCAATATCAGTAAAAACAGTATCAATGTTAATTGTAAAAGTTTCAACCGCCAAAGAAACAGAACCGTCATAGTATGTAACAGGTAATGATATTAATACTGAATTACTAACATCACATCCAGGGTTAAAAACCAAATCAGAATTTCCCCCATTATAAACAAACTTTAGATCGAGCAGTTTCCCTGTGTAGTTAAATGCATTTAACACGTCACTCCAGGCAATGGAAATCTGATCAGGACTTGTCATCACGTTTGCAGAAATCCCGGCTACTTCAGTTGCAATATTTTCAAGACCGACGAAACTCAAAACCGACGGGTCATAACCTATGTAAAAGGTAATTGCAGCAACATCTGTAAAGTTGGCAACATCAAGAGGTACAAGGATTTCCTGTCCTATTGTGGCTGCAACGTTTCCCAGCTGAGCTGTAATTGAAGTAATTGTCTGACTAATATCACCATTAAAATACTCTACATACAGAGGTATTGCTCCTGAGTCAGAAATCTCACAATCTTCACTGAAAGTTAAATCGCTATTTCCACCATTGTAAACAAACTTAAGGTCAACTAATTTGCCTGAAGCAATATTTGCATAGGTTGGAGGGTTTGCCGCCCAGACAATACCAATGCGTGAAGGATCAGTCATAGTATAAGCAAGTATTCCGGTAACATCCGGATTAATACTTTCAATCCCCACAAAAGACAAAACAGCTTCATCATACTCTATATATAATGTAATAGCACCGACATCTAAGAAACCGGTAACATCCACAGGAATAAGAACTTCATCTCCGGGGCTGGCTGTAACCGATCCTATTGTTGCTGTAATTGATTGTGATGCAGGGCCCACAGATCCATCAGTGTAATTAACAGGAATTGGAATCAGGCCCGAGTTTGTAATCTCACAACCCGCATTAAATGTAAGGTCGCAAGAACCTCCTATATATGTAAAGGTCATATCCAGCATTTTCCCTGAACCAATATTTGCATAGTTCGGAGGGCTTGCTGTCCAAACCAGACCAATTTGGTCAGGGTTAGACATTGCATTACCTGATATTCCCGAGACCTGAGGATCTATATTATTCAGTCCCTGGAATGACAATACTGCAGGATCATATCCAATATATAAAGTTATAGCCCCAATATCTGTAAAATTTGAAACATCAATTGGTATGTTTATCTCATCCCCGGGATTTGCAGTGATACTTCCTATTGATATCGAAGTAGTCTGCCCGAAAACCAACCCGAAACAGAAAACCGATATTATCAATGATAGTAATAATTTATTTTTCATAACATATTTTTTATTTGTTCAAGAAATTATTCGCAATCAATCCCGATTTTTTATTAATCGTTTAATGCAAACCTCATCACCATTGCTGCCAATAACTTTGCAATGGCAAAAATATACTCCATTAGCAAAATTTTGCCCCTGATAATTAATCTCGTATTCTCCGGCATCTCTTTTCTGCTTTATTACAGATACTTCATTCCCCAACAAATCGAAAATAGTTATAATTAATTTTCCTTTCGATTTCATTGTAACAGAAAAAGTAATATCTGAACAAAAAGGATTTGGATATACATTTAAAATATCCTTATTATGGCCAACTTGATTTGACAACAAAGATAATGAGTTTACAGACAATTCGGCTTGAGCCGAATAGGTACAACAGTATTCATTGCACAGAAATACTCTGAATTGACTTTCATCCATTTGATTCTGTACCTGTTTAACAGTCAAATTACTTGAATTAACACCTGAATAATGAACACCGTTTTGAAGATCAGTCCAAACAAACCCATTGTCCAGACTTATTTGCCACTGATAAGAATCAACTTCTAATGCATAAATAGAAAAAAATGCATCATCACCTTCATCAACAGTGGAATTTTCAGGGTTCAGGTTAATTAAGGGATAAGCTGGTGAAGCCAAACCGCTATCTGCTGTATAATAAACAACCTCAAGTGTAGAATTCACCAACTCACACCCTTCGTTAAAAGTTAAATTACAGGTACTATCAATATAGTAAAATTTCAGATCCACCAGCTTCCCGTCGGATATATTAGCCGGATTCAAACTACTCCAGCTAATTCCAACCTGAGAAGTTGGCGAGGTCATTGCATTTGAAAAGATTCCTTGTGTTTCAGGATTCTCATTCAAATGCCCAACAAATGTAAGTACTGTTGTGTCATATCCTACGAATAGAGTTAACGCCCCAATATCATAAAAGCTTGTTACATTAATTGGAACCAACACATATTCATCAGGACAAGCATCAACCGATTCTATGGTCATCGTTGTTACTTGTGAAAATAAAAGTGATGTAAACAGAACTGAAAACAATATGTTTAAACCTAATTTTTTCACAATAATTGATTTAATTAAACAATTTATTTTAGATTAAACTGAAGAGGGAATAACTCCCCCTTCAGTTATAAACATCTATTTAATGACCATTTTTCTACGGAAAATGTAATTTGATTTTTCTCCCTGAACTTTAAGCTCATAGAAGTAAACACCCGGATTATTTCCATTTACAAAGAATCTGACTTTATGACTACCTGCTTCCTTATTACCATCTTCAAGTGTGATTATCATATTGCCTAAGATATCATAGACATTAACCTTCACTTGACCTGGTTCGGGAATTGTGTATTCAATATCAGTATATTTAGTAAATGGGTTAGGATAGTTAGTACTCAATGCATAACCTGCAGAACCTGTTGATGTTTCAATACCGGTTGTTTTAAGAGTAACACCGGAAAGTATGCCAGCATATTCATCTGCAAATTCCGAACCTCCACTCAAAGTTACCAATTGATCAGCAGATGCTATTTCACCAAGGGTTTTAAACCTCAGAGTAACAACAACATCTTCAGGATTGAGAACCAGAGGATTAGTACTTGCCCATGCAATTCTGATATTACCATTATCAACAGTATAGAGCATATTATCATTATCCGGAACAGTTACATCCACAAGTTCAACCAAATCTTTGGCATAACTTACGTTCAATGTCATTGCTCCCATAGTAAGCTCATTGTCAATATTTATAGGCAAATCGAATTCCGATTCAGGCTCTATGTACTTAACACCGTCAACCAGTAGTTGATAATCCAGAGAGGACTTAAGACCTGTAGGAATATACGACTTGTTAACATCACCATAACATTCTCCCATAAAGTCAGCAGTAATTGCTGATCCTGCAACTGTTAGTGGCACATTATCAAATGCCCAGTTTCCAGCCGGGAAGTCAGTTATATAGTTAATTGTTCGGTAGATGACATAAAGTGCATCAGTAGCATTAACCGTTCCGCTGACATTCACATCAGCAACAGTCAAAGGCAGACCTGCAAGTACGAATCCAGGTTGAGCAATAGCATGGAGTTTGATTGCAAGAGCATCAGTTGCATTTACACCTCCGAAAGGAATAGCTGTTGAAACACCCAGAGTATAGTTTCCATCAGGTATATTAAAGAATTCAAAGTATCCATTTCCTTTGGTGAAATCAAAATGAGTAGTTGCTGAAGCAATTACAACACCATACATATCACGAAGATCAACGTTTACACCATTCAACTGAGTATTGTAAGCATTATTGTATGTCACAACACCGCTAATTGTAGGTGCTCCAACAGGATTGATTGTTACATCCATTTGACTATGACCACAGCAATTTGTAGGATAAGTATTGTCAGTTTCAGAAATCATTACAACACCTTGACCAGCCATACCCCAAATAACAGTAACCTGATTAGTTCCACTTCCTGCATATACACTTCCTCCTGTAATGAACCAGTTATATGTGTAATTAGCGAGTAATGGCACAGAATACATCGTTGTATCACCTTCATCAACAATAACAGGACCTGTAATAACAGGATTAGGAACAGGATTGATCTGAACATACAAAGTATCTGTAATTGTACATCCTGTTATAGGATCTTCCTTAGTAATAATGATAGTCCCAAGTGGACCTATACCCCAGTCAATTGTTGAGCAAACGCCGCAGCAATTTGTAGGATCAAGTAGTCCGCCCTGTACTGACCAACTGTAGTAGTAATTACTATCAGGAGGTTCTACACAGTAAATAAATCCTGTAGCATTAGCACAAACCATTGTGTCTCCAGTAATTTCAAATGGAGGAGGCAGTTCGTGGACATATACCTGAACAGTATTTGTAAATAGTGTATCGCAGAAATTCATATCCTTACGTTGGAACCAGGTTGTGGTATCCAAAGCAGGCGGGCAGTAACCGATAGCTGTTGCACCAGGAATTGCTGCAAAGACTACATTATCAATTGATTCAAACCACTGATATGTATAACCTGCCGGGCTTCCGCCTGTAGCCGGTTGACATTCATCAATGCAATCAGGTACATAATACTTACAAATTGTATCCGTCTGCAGACAAGTTGGAGCATCAAATCCGATCTGACCAGCAAAGAACTCTTCCCAAACATCTATATATACAGTATCTGTTGGGAGAATACCACATGGATTAGTAACTTCGCAATAGTACCAGTGATCAACCAAAAGTGGATTAGGACATAATGTATTATTAGTCTCACCAGTCATCAAAGTAAACAGTGAGTTATCAGTAGATTCATACCATTGATAAGTGTAACCAACGATAGTATCTCCTCCCGAAGGTGGATTACTGAATATCAAGCAATTTGGTGCAGTATTATAACAAATCTCCTGATCATTTACAATATTTCCTGCAGCAAAATCTTCCCATACATAGGCTGTCACTATATTTGTAACACCTGTTTCGCAAGGATTAGTTACCTGACATTTATAATAAGTTGTTTGTGTGAGGGCGGGTGGACAATACTCAGGATTAGTTGCATTTGCAACGGGAGTAAATGTGCCATTAATATCTGTTGTGAATAACCACTGATAGGTATAAACTCCTGGCTCACCTCCGGAAGGAGATACACAGAAGTCAATACAGGCAGGTGCAGTATTATAACATACTGTATCTGACAGTGCACAGTCAGGATCAAATCCCACATTTCCAACATCAAGAGGATCCCATACATTGATCTGAACAGGTAGAGTCTCTACTACCCCGCATATATTTGTAACAACCACTCTGAAGCACGTTGTATCCGTTAATGCAGGAGGCTGATACGTTGTACCTGTTGCCCCCGAGATGCCTGTCCATATTCCGGTACAATTAACACTTTCCTGCCATTGATATGTATATACACCAGGCTCTCCACCTGTTGGTGTTGTAACAAATCCAAGAAGGGCAGGAATTGTATTATTACAGATAGTCTGATCATCACCGATTGTTCCCGGCATTAAGTCATCCCAAACATTTATCTGAACCGGTGGAGTAGGAATTGTATCGCAGAAGTTCATATCAATACGCCTGAAGCAGGTTGTATCTGTTAATGCAAGTGGTTGATATCCGGCATAAGTTGCTCCGGCAATATCAGTCCAGGTTCCGGTACAATTAGTACTCATTTGCCATTGATATGTGTAAACACCATCGCCTCCTGCTGTCGGTGTCAGCTCAATCAGGCTATCTGGTACTGTATTATAACAGATCGTCTGATCATTTCCGACAGTTCCAGCCAGGAATTCAGGCCAAACCATTACATGAACCGTGTCGGTACTCAAAACACCACACGAATTATGATCAAGTCGATAATACCAGTAATCAACCATCAATGCAGGTGGACAATAATCTGAATTTGTTTCACCGGATATTTCTGTGAAGTTTGTTCCATCAGTTGATTCAAACCATAAATATGAATAACCAGAAACTGTATTACCTCCAGATGCAGGTGTACATTCAATTATACAATCGGGAACCGTATTATAGCAAACCGTGTCCGCATCATCGCAACTTGGATCGAATCCGATATTTCCGGCAACAAACGGATCCCAAACATGAACCGTTGCAACATTAGTTACACCTGTTGCACACAGGTTACTAACCTGACACTTGTAATATGTCGTTTGTGTCAAAGCTGGTGGGCACAGTGTGTCATTTGTGGCATCAGGATATGTAACAGGATTGAAATTGACCATATCCGTTGAGAATAACCACTGATATGTATATATTCCAGGCTGTCCACCTGTTGGTCCTGGAGGACAGAATGCAATACAAGGTGGTGCCGTATTATAACAAACATCTACAGAGTCAGTGTTACATTCATCAGGTACAAATCCTACCGTACCCGGATCAAAGTCATCCCAAACGGTTATTGTTACACTATTTGTCTGTAGCACTCCACAAGGATCAGTTACCTCACAATAGTAAGTATCGGTAGTAGTTAAATCTGTAAGACATAATGTTGGGTTTGTCTCACCTGAGATAGCACCACTGCCATTATACCATTGATATGTATATCCTGAAGAGTTTCCATTATTTTGGCCTCCGTGTGCAACAACCGGCCCAATACAATCTGGAGATGTATTGTAGCAAATGCTTGTATCGCCTGTAATAGGTTCAAGCCAGAATTCATCCCAAACTTTGATTTGAATTTCGTTTGTTGGCAAAGTATCACAAATGTTAAATACAATTGCTCTGTAGCAAGTTGTATCAGACAAGGCAGGAGGCTGGTATGTTGCATTTGTTGCTCCTGAAATATCAATCCAGTTCCCCAGACAGTTTGGATCCATCTGCCATTGATAAGTATAAGACCCATCTCCACCAGACGGAGCTGCTGTAAAATAAAGCTGGCCGGGAACAGTATTATAACAAATTGTTTGAGGATCACCTATGACTCCCGGAAGGAATTGGTCATAAACTTCAACCCAATAGGTGTTTGTATTAATCACACCACATAAATTTGTTACTTCACAATAGTACCACATATCATCCAACAAAGCAGGAGGACAATAAGTATCAGTCACAAATCCGCTAATTGCAGTGAAGGTTGTATTATCACTTGATTCATACCACTGATATGTATAATTCCCGTCACCGCCACTGGCAACGACTGGCCCAATACAATCTGGGACTGTATTCCAGCAAATTGTTTCCTGATCAGGGACAAGCGGATCAACCACAAATTCAGCATAAACGGTAAGAGTAACAACATTACTCTCCGAATAGCAGGCAGGGCCCTGAACTATCCTTTTAAAATAATACGTAGCCGGCCCCGCTAAATCGGGGGTACAATAATCAACAGTATCATTAGCATCAGGATTACAGCACCAGGCTGCTTCCCAGTTTGTATTGTCAGTACTCATCTGCCATAGATAAGTCAGATCATCACATCCTCCGGTTGGAATACTACCGGTAAAACAAGCATGGTCAAGATGACAGATACTTGTATCTGAAGATATAATATTATTTGCAATCGGTTGACAAATATATGTTGTATCAATCTCAGATGCAATCTCACAACCGGTTGCATTATTCATCACAGTAACCTGCAATGTAAACCAGTCGGCATTACCTGCAATTACCTGCAACTCATTTTCATCCGGCAAGCCATAGAAACCCTGTAAACTTCCACCTCCATCAACATGACCTACTGCTTGCCACGAAAAAGTATAATCTGATTTAGGTAAGTTTTCATAAGTGATATATGTTGTCATCATATAATAATCACACAGGTAAAAATCACCTGTAATAGTTGGCATTGCAGGTAGCGGGTCAACTGTGATCGTCACAGTACCTGTTGGAGGTAGTGTTGTATAGTCTCCTGCGTCTGTAAACCCGACACAACAGACGGTTCCTCCATCACCAATTATACAGTTTAGGGTATCACCGTTGTGCATAACATAATAGTTCTGTCCTACAGCGGTGTTTTCAACACATATTCCCACACCTGTTCCACCTTCACAATAGTGTCCGTCAGCCGGATCGGTGACAAGTGTTTGGGAATACGAATTAATGGCGAATCCAAGAATAGAGATTGCCATAAGAATTGTCAATTTCAAAAAATCAAACAATTCTTTTCGCATTTGATTGTAATCATTTTTCATAACGTTAACTATTTTTAATTAAGATTAATTAAATTGTAAGTTAACTAAGCGATATATTTATTACGGTATTAAGGTTTTCAAGCTAAGTGTTTCGATAAAAACTATCAAAACAGATTAATCCTAACCATTCAGCAATAAAAAAAACAGCATAGCTTTTTTTGCTATGGCCATTTTAACCTAAATCATAAACTTCACTGTTAATATAAAAAATGCTTTCGGAGGAGTTTGATTGACTTTGGTTTCTGTTCATCATATGATCAGCATTACATCGTTAATAGCGTGATATGTTACAATTATTATGCCGATATTATTTATTATTGATTTACAGATTTTTAGAGGAAAAACAAAATATTAATATGTTTCAATTATAGAAACTACTCCCAATTTTAGACACATTAGAGTTAAAATCAGTCTTCAGAATCAGGCTTTCTCTCAAACAAATGATTCTTCACACTGTCTTTAATTATCAAAAAAACTGTTATAATTATAAGATTATTGTTTAGCATATCATGTATAAGCCTTGCTATTGATGACTTCCAGTATAATGTGAGCAGGAACAGATAGAACATTTGTGAAAGGACTAAAATAATAGCGTTATTTCTGAATATTTTCAAAGCTCTCTTTTTGGGAAGGACTAAAAACAAAAAAATTTGCCAGGAAAGTAATAGAACGATTGGAAGCAAAAACAGCTCACCGGATAATGACCAGGAATACTCCTTATTATTTATCAAACTTTTAACAATATATAAAGGATGAGCCTGGTCAACAGACAAGGTCAGACTGGTATCGGTAACGAAATGAACCGGAACATATACAAGGTAAAATAAAAAATAGGCATAGAATTTTTCAAGACCAAACGACCACAACAAAAATATTATAACTGTTGCAACTATTACTATGGCAATATTTTTCATCATCAGGTTATAGATTTAGGTTTAGGATTAGCTTTTCTGTCACGCCATAACCAGACTGCAAAAACCAGAATACCAAATACAACATTCCAAAGGTAATCATGTATAGCTTCAAATGCACCAGGCATCCAACTGCCAATGTAGCCCATTATTATAAACCTTGAGAAATTAGCAATAACAATTGCCCCAATAAAAATAATCATATTGAGCAGTTTAGCTTTAATTTCCCAATTTGAAAAAATGACTAAAGGAATTACAAAAAGATAAAAATTATATGCAGTACATTCATAAATAATCTGTAAATTATACCCGTTAACTGAAATGTTCTGCCCCCCCAAATGAACAACAGGAAGGAAGAGCAATTTACTCAAACCCAATACTGACTTGACTGTCAAATCGACAAAGAAACCTGCAAAGGTTTCTTTAAGTGACGGGATGTTAAGAATCAAAACTAAAACTATCCATAATCCGAAAGCTTTAATCAACGGCATCAGCTTTTGGCGTTCCTGAGCTTTCTCCTGTTTAAGCCGGACTTTTTCAGCTCTTTGCAAACGGATTTCTTTTTTACTTTTTAACTTTTTATTCTTATCCAATATCGTATTATTTTAAGACTGTAAATGTAATGATTTTATAAACAACAGCAAAAAGCTATTGAAAATTTTCAATAGCTTTTTGCAAACCTATACTAACTACCATTTATGACAGAAATCTGCCCTTTCCAAACCACAATACCATTCCAATCAGAAATACAGAAATAATAATTCCCGCATTGGATAATGGCACCTGTTGAGGAGCAGTACAAACATCTGTTGAAATTGTAACGGTTGATGTTCCTGTCTCATTTGACTCAATTGAGCAATTATTCAGCACAGATGTCCCGGAATTGGCCGTAACAACCAAAGAATAACTTGTGCCAGTATTTCCTCCAACTGGACCAACTGTCCAGGTTATAGTGTGGGTGCTTGAGTTATAAACTCCTCCTCCCGAACAGGAAACAAAGGTTACGTTTGAGCTCAACTGATCAGTTACAACTACACCGGTAACCCCTGTTGGATTCCCATTGTTATATGAAATTGTGTATGAGATATTACTACCTGTCTGCACACAACCACCACCCAGATTATCGGTCTTTTGAAGCGACAAAGGATTGTATCCTGCACCCTCGGCAATACAAAGGCCGGATGGCTCCCCAATATCACCTGACAACCAAGTTACATTAAGACTTTGATCCATAACAATTAAGTTATCCTGATATGGTCCTCCTGTGCCATAAAAGGTCATATAAATATTACCGGTTAATTGATTAACAGCAATACCTAGCACAGGGCTTCCAAGATCAACAAATGATTCAGTTGAGTTATTGAGGAAGTATTGGCTGAAAGTAGTTGGGCCATAAGGATATCCGGCTCCCGTGTAAATAATTTGATTCGGCACATCAATAGCTATGCCAGTTGGTGAATGAGAAACATTGATAGAACCTGCAAGTGTCGTCAAATTGGAAATATTATAATATTTCACCCCTGAACTTGTAGCATCACCAACATATAAAATATCATTCAGATAATCCAAAGCCAAACCATATGCAGTTGCTGTTCCTGGTAAACTAATATAGTTGCCACCGATTAATGTTAAAGTATTAGTGGTAGGATTCCAATTATAAACATATAAATGGTTTGTGCCTCTGTCAACTGCGTATAGAATTGAATTACCATGATCATAAACAATGCCTGCAAGGTCATTAGCATTTGGAGCTGAAGTGCTTCCTTTGTTGGTCATATACTGAGCATCCAACAAATCAATGACACTAGAGAATTCAGATGTAACAAAAATAGTTTTTGAAACAGTATCAATTGCCATTCCCACTGGAGTCCAGCTTGTCTGAACACCTACTGTGGTTTGATATAACAGTTGACTACCTGCCCCCTGAATATCGTAAGAATTTACGATAGGTGGAGTTGAGTTTAAATTTGCAATAACATAAACAGAACCCCCCATTAGTATGTTTGAAAGACCAAACAATAGCAACGCAAAAATGGGATAATAAATCCATTTTGCCATTTTGATTATTGATTTCATAATTTTAAAATTTAATGTTAAACTTACTTTATTTACCTAAACCTTAATACTTTATAAAAATATGCTTAGTCAAAATATAAAACTATGATAAAATTATTTGCTGTTTTTTTATTCCATATTTTTTATTTTAGTTAACAATATATTTAGTCTTTAATATTTAGTTTATTGAATTTATCAGCTTCCCGATTTTCTCCATAAAATCTTTAGATTTTCCCGGATAACAATGAAGAAAACGTTTCAAGCCATAAATCTCGGTACTCCTCTTATTTGTGATTATTATTATGTATGGTGTTGGGGATTCATCACACTTATCATCCTTAAAATTCTCAAGCTCAGACTGAATATTTAATATTTCTTTTTTTGAGATCTTTAAAAGTTTTATATAGAATGGGTTATCATCAAGGCTTTGAACTATATCATTAGTAAATTCCTTTCCCATCAAATTATAACAGGTATCAATAGCAACCTGTTCTACAGTAATTTTTACTGCCTTTACCGGGCATTTGACAGCATTAGGACCAATGGGTTTATACCCGATAATGGTAATCTCTTTACCTTTATACTTGCTTAGATCAATACTCATTTTATTCGTTTTCTCATTTTGGGAAAATGCCATTAGGGGGGTCATCAACAAAGCGAAAATATATTTTTTCATTGGATTAAAATTTAATTTACTTCAGCATAAATTTTTCAAATCAAATTTTCAAATAAAACAATTAACAGAGGAGGCTATTAAACCTCCTCTGTTCGAAAAGACTAACCATTAAATTTCCTTACCCAAACAATAGTTCCGATCAATATTACGGCAATAATTACCGCCCAGTTTGAAATTGGCACTTGTGAGCCTCCCTGCTGCACAATAAAATCAACATTAACAGTTGTTATTCCAACAGGGACTCCATCATCTGTTGCCGTTAGCTGGACAGTATGAGCACCAAGGTTACTTAAAGATCCTATCAATTGCATTGTTACTACTGACGGATTGCCGGGTATTGAAGTGTAAGTAAAACCTGATAAACCTCCGTCTGCCACAACAGTTGTAACGGTTTGTCCAACCTCAGGAGCAAGAAACTGCACTGTCAGATTATATGTCTCTCCTACATTTACAACAATAGGCATACTTGGGAACCCTGTTGGCACAGGAGGGATATTTGTCTGGGCATTGCATGTATTAAACACAAAAGCCTGGTTGTCCAGATAATCAACACCATCAGGATTACCACCGGGGCCATCATAATCACTACCGGGATGGTCGAACCTGCCCACAAGCGCAAAATTAACTCCATCTCCGCTGTTTATTCCGACACTAGCCGGCGAACCTCCAAAACCCCCGTTTCCAGTTATATCACCTGTAGTCCACTGCAAATCATTATAGCTAAACGCCACATTGTTTCCGATGCCTATCAGAGGATCATTGCCATCTGTAAATATTAGCTCCATATAATCCACCTTATCACAGTGATTATAAAAATAACCAACTTCTTCCCATATAACCGTTACCCTGTATGGAGAAGTCTCAATTTTATACCACACATTTCCACACGATCTGGTATCAACATCAGCCCAAAATGGGGCAAGCATTGGGAAGCCTGAAAGTGGAAACCCTGAAGGTGTATATTGCCAGTAAGGGCCTCCAAATGATACATTTCCATTATTGTTAATGTAAAACCCGGTTTCATTATTCCCATAAAAGCAGAATGTGAACGGTAAGGAAAATGGCCCAGCGGAACCATCATCATTTGGCGCCATTGCTAAGGTAAAAGTGCCATCTAAAGGAATCAACAATCCAGAATTAGGTGCATGGTTACCAAGAACTCCCATTGTCGGAATTGGTCCGTTATACGGTACCGGATCTGGCGTAAGAGGAAGATTACCTGCAGCCTTATCAATCTGATAATTAGGATCATTAGGATTAACTTGTGCATACAAATATCCTGTCGAAAATATTGCAATTAAAAAAATTGCAAACACTTTACGTTTCATAATAATATATTTTTGATTAAACTGACTTTATTTAATTACAAAACCTTAATATGTAATAAACAAAAGCTTAGTCAAAAAATATATGTAAATAAATGAACTTGAACTGTCAATGTATTTGCTTCATAGGCATATATGGTTGATTAATAATTAGGTTTATTAAATGTATATTGAATTTATTAGATTCGTTATTTGTTTCATAAAGTCTTCCGATTTCTCCGGATAACACTTTTTAAAATTCTTCAGCCCATAAGTTTCAGAGCCTTTCTTATCAGAAATAATTAATATAACAGGCCTTGAATACTCTTCACAGCTTTCATCTTTAAACTGCTCCAGATCTGTCTGTATTTTCCTTACATCTTTCTTTGTTAACACCAGTAAGTCGGTATAAAAATCATTTTCATCCAGCGTTTGAGTAATATCACTGCTAACCTCCTTATCCCTCATACTATAGCACGTATCAATAACAACCCCTGTGGAAGTAATTATTATGGCTTTTGATGAACAACCTCCCTGATTTGATACATTATTAGCATACCAGATAAGTATAACCTCTTTGTTTTTGTATTTATTTAAATCAACCTCGTCATTCTTTAGGCTTTCATTTTGGGAGTATCCAAAAAAAGGAATCAATAATAAAAAAATAAAAAATCTATTCATACGAGAGGTTATTAGTAAGATTAACAAAATAGCATTGATTTATGTATTGCTCACAAAAATTATGCCTCTTATATATCAAATTATATTTCATATCTTTACAAGATTAATTTCTAATAATAATGTCTCATATTTGGACAAATATCCTATAATTGGAATCAGTGCATTTATGGAACATATTAAAAAACAGGAAAATGGAGTTTAAAAAACCTCATTTTCCTATTCACACCTCGATATTATTATGCACTAAATTTTCTAAACCATACTGCGGTTCCTATCAATAGCACAGCAATAATAATTGCCCAGTTGGAGATTGGAACTGGTTGTGGAGCACCAAAACTTTTTCCTTCAATAAACACCCAGCTATCCAGTACATGGTCACCTGCATCGGCAATAGCAAGTTTAATATGATGAGTTTGTCCTGGGGTTACTGAAGCAGAACCTATAATCATTGTTGTATACCCATCCATCTCTGTATTGTTCAAACCTGTTGCATTATCAACATAATAAGAGCAATTTGTGCAAGGACCTGTTCCCATTGCCCCGGCAGGGGCCCAACCATTATTTACATCATCAACCGAAACCGGAATGGATGTTCCCGGTACAAGTGCTATATTTGTTCCATCCAAAAAGAATGCAAAGACATCATTGAAAGACCCAATAAACTCATTATATTCTTCGGAGCCAAAAACAAAGCGTATTTCCAGATTAGGATCCGTAGGTATAAAGTCAAATTCAAGTACAGAAGCATCATATGTTGATTGTGGTATTAAAGCATCTAAATCAACATCACCAGGCAAACTGTTATTTTGAGAGATATTAGGAACCTGATTTGGGCCTATGGCATTCGTTGCTAACCCACAACTTAGGATAATCCCGGTATCAACAGCTATTCCTGCTGAATTTCCTCCAATAAATACTCCTGAGGCCAGATTTGCCCCGGTATAAGAAACGTTAGTATAAGTTACTCCCGTACCAATGATTTTTTCTGCCATTATATTAGGGGTTACAGTCACACCGTCAATGGGGCTGACTCCAAGAATAAGGGGTGTTAAGTTTGTTTTGTCAATTTGAACCCCAACATGATTTTGAGCATTTAGGTTTAACGAGGTTGATAACCCAATTACTAAAAATAATAAAACTACTTTTTTCATAATAATATAATTTTAAGGTTAATAATATGTTATAGCGATTTGCACCAAAACTAATTCATAACATATTTTAAATCAAGGTTTTATTGTGCAAAAAAAATAATTTGTGAAATTTCGTACATATACACAGCTAATTATCAAAATGATACATGTTTAAATCCTGTTGTCCGGAAAATGGTTATAAAGCAAAAACTTGAACAAAACAGTAGGCAATTTAAGAAATTAAAACTAACTTTATTTGTTTATTACAATAAAAATTGTAAGTTTGCATCTATCAAACCATCAAAACAACCAATATGATATCTGATGCAGATATAAATGTTTCGTTATTTCTTCTTCCCGTTTACCAATTGATATTTTTTACAATATTGCTTTCATACTTTAATCCAAAAAAGAATAGACAGAAATTTTTTATAGGTATTCTACTGACTATTCTGACGTTTTTCCTTGCTTGCAGCACATCCTATTATCTTGGTTATCTAATAATTTACAGATATTGTTTCATTGTCCATTTACCTCTGTTTTTGTTAATCATTCCTGTATACTATTTATATTTAAACTCTCTGGCCGGGATAAATAACCCATTAAATATCAGAAAATTAATTATTCTTTTCCTTCCATCTGCGAGTATTCTTTTTATTAATATTATTGTATTTTCTTCTGTTCCGGAACCGAGACTTGAAATATATTTAAGTAAGTTATCTGCATTTAACAATCCCTTTTCCCGATTACTGCAACAAGTTCAAATAGTAGGATTTGGTATTCTTTTACCTGTTCAGATTTTTTTTCTGATCAGAAAATATCTTATTGTGATGAAAGTAACCAAAACTAATATAAGTAGCAATCCACAAATTTTATCTTATTTTAATATTCAATGGGCACTATTGATCTTAATCGGAGTTCTCATTTTTATCATTAGCAATATTATATTCTTTTTCATATCTGAAAAAACAATTCTGACTATCGCTTTTTATAACCTCTTAATGCTTTTATCTGGGGGGATTATTGGATATTTAGGTATGAAACAAGACAGTCTGTATAATCAGGTTAGCAAAATACAAATTACCCATAGCAATAACAAAAAATTCTCCAGAAAAAAAAACCAACAGAATGGCAATTCAGACATTAATGACAATCAAGTTGAGTTTATTAAGAATCTCAGAGAATTTCTTGCTACGAAAAAGACTTATATGAATAAGAATTTAACTACATCTGACCTTGCAAAAGAATTGGGGACAAGTATACGGGAATTATCAAATATTATTAATAATTCAATGAATACAAACTTTCATGGTCTTATTAATGAATACAGGGTAATGGAAGCAAAAGAAATGTTAAGAAGAAAAGAATATGCGAATCTTAAAATTGAAGTAATATCAAATAAAGCTGGATTCAGATCAAAATCATCTTTTAATGCCTGTTTCAAAACAATTACCGGAAAAACCCCATCCGAATACCGTGATGAATTTTTCCAGCATTAAAAAACCATACCACAAACTAGACAAAATATTTCCTACTTTAGCAAACTCATTAATACAATGTTTCGCAATGGAAATAAATACCCCGTTTCTGATAGTTGCATTTTTTGTTTTTCTTGCATTGGTTTATTCGGCAATTGTCAGTGTAAAGGAAACCGAGCTTAAGGCAGCACGGAGATTTTTCATTGCATCAATTCTTCTACCTCTGCCATTTCTTATTTTAACTTTTCTGGGTTTCAGTTTTAAGTTTGAAACAGAAGTGGCAATATTATCAGCTCTCTTTTTATTAATAATTGTTTTCATCATACCGTTTGGACGAATCCGGAGTTACAGGCAAACACTCCCAGTCAAACGGATTGATGAACGCGACACAATGTTTTCAAGGAATGAATTAATACCAGACACTAAAGAATTTAACGACTATTACAAAAGAAATCCTGACAAGAAAGCTATTGATGACAAATGGAGGGAAAAACCGGGATTAACAGGTAGGAACGCCACTCAATATCACCCTTTTCAGTTTGCCTCGGCTGATGCCAGTTTCGACACAATAAAAGCTCTTAAAAATGAAGTTGATGGTAAAGTATCAGATATCAAAATTGAAGCTGGCGCAGAAGAAATTTCTACATATATAAAAAAGTGGACAAAAAAACTGGGTGCGGTTGATTGCGGAATTACAGAATTGCAAAATTATCATATTTATTCTGTGGGTGGCAGAGCAGAAAGATATGGAAAAAAATTCATAAAAAGACACAAATATGCAATAGCTTTCACCGTTGAAATGGATAAAGATATGCTGGCTACAGCACCTGCCGGTCCGGTTGTTATGGAATCGGGGCAACAATATATGGAGGCTGGAAAAATTGCGATTCAGTTAGCTATGTTTATCCGCACTCTTGGCTATGAGGCAAGGGCACATATTGATGGTAATTACGAAGTTGTGTGTCCTTTGGTAGCCCGTGATGCCGGACTTGGTGAGATAGGGAGGATGGGATTACTGATGACACCAAAACTTGGCCCGAGGGTCAGGATTGCTGTTGTAACCACAAACATTCCGCTGACAACCGACAACCCTTTACACGATTACACAGTAATTGACTTTTGTATAAAATGTAAAAAATGTGCGGATGTCTGCCCGAGCAAAGCCATTTCGTTTGATAACATGAAAGATGTTGATGGAATAAAAAGGTGGCAAATCAACCAGGAGGCCTGTTTTACACTTTGGTGTACACTCGGAACAGATTGCGGAAGATGTGTCAGCGTTTGCCCTTTCTCCCATCCTGATAATTTATTGCACAATATTGTCAGGAAAGGAATTAAAAACTCATCATTGTTCAGGACAGTTGCCCTGAAACTTGATGATGCAATTTACGACAGAAAACCGGCAGCAGCGAAGGTGCCGGAGTGGATGGATGTGAAGTGGGAGAAGAATAAGTAGGGTTTTTGAAATAATAATAAAATACAAAACAACAAACAAATGAAAATCAATAGTCTTATAATCCTGATTTTAGCACTGATCTTATCTTCACCGGTATCCGGACAAAGCACAGAACCGGAGAAAGAAAAAACCGAACGGATGCAATGGTTTGCCGATGCTAAACTCGGAATTTTTATCCATTGGGGAATATATTCGGTAAATGGTATTGACGAATCGTGGTCATTCTATAACGGTTATATCTCGTATGATGATTATATGAACCAGCTTGACGGCTTCACGGCAAAAAACTATAATCCAAAGCAATGGGTGAAATTAATTAAAGAAAGCGGTGCAAAGTATTCTGTTATAACAACCAAACATCATGACGGGGTTGCCCTGTGGGAAACAAAATACTCAGACCTCAATGTTGTGAAGAAAACCCCTGCCGGACGCGATCTCCTCTCTCCCTTTGTTAAAGAACTGCGAAAAAATGACCTGAAAGTCGGATTATACTTTTCCCAACTTGACTGGTCGCATCCCGACTACCCTCATTTTACAAGAAAGAGTGTCAGATATACGGAAGACTCAGCACGTTGGGACAACTTCCTGAAATTCAGACATGATCAGATAATGGAATTGTGTAACAAATACAAACCCGACCTTTTCTGGTTTGACGGTGACTGGGATTATTCCGCCGAAAAGTGGCAATCAAAAAAGATGAGTGAGGAAATTAAAAAATGTGATCCAAAGGTTATTCTCAATTCAAGGATAAACGGCTATGGTGATTATAGTACTCCGGAACAGGGCGTTCCGATTATAAAACCAAAAGATAAATACTGGGAACTTTGTATGACAATGAACGACTCATGGGGATACCAGCCAAACGACAAAGACTACAAAACCCCAAACCAGGTAATCCGCATCTTTGCTGATGTAATAGGAATGGGCGGAAACCTGCTACTAGACATAGGGCCTAAACCAGACGGAACAATCCCTGAAGAACAGGTCCAAATTTTGAATGAGCTTGGCAAGTGGACAAAAAAACACAAAGATGCGATTTACGGGACTGTAGCAGGACTTCCATCGGGATATTTTAACGGACCATCAACCCTTTCGAAAGATTCAACAATTCTATATCTTTTTATGGATTATAAACCAACTGGTCCAATAGTCGTTAAAGGATTGAAGAATAAGGTAAACAGAATATGGATTGAGGGTAATGGTACAAAACTTGACTGGAATATTAAGATGAAAGCATACTGGAGTTCTGTTCCCGGATTGCTATATATTAATGTACCGGATAATGTTCTTGATAACGATGTAACAGTTATTGCTATACTCCTCGACGGGGATATTGACATTTATAGCAAATTCGAAAAATAGGTTTGATGTAAAACAAAATATTGTTTCTCACGTACAACCGTGGAAAATGAAATAAATGGAGGACAAAACTGATTTTCTTTCGGAATTAAAAAACAGCAAAGAAGCAATTTTTACAGATGCATCAAGTGATAACTCAACAATTATCATCGCTTTTGGCGGAATGAAAGGCAATATGGGAATCCCTGTGTTTGAATTTTTCAAAATCCTTTCTCCTCTTAATGCAAAAAAAATGTTTATTAGAGACCTTGACCAGAATCTTTACTTTGGAGGATTGTCAGGGATTACAAATAGTATTGATGGCATTGTTGATCACTTAAAGGAAACCTTCAAAGAACTTGGAATTAAAAGAGTAGTAATACTCGGTAATTCAGCTGGCGCCAATGCAGCAGTTCTTTTTGGTATTCTTCTCAATGCAGATAAAGTGGTAGCATTTTCGCCTAAAACATTTATTACACCGTTAAAACGTATATTATTTTGGGACCATCAATGGTGGAAGAATCATTTGAGGGTCTATTTCACCAAAGGAGTGAACAGCAAATATTGGGATTTGAAAAAATTACTCTCAAAGTCTGATATTAAAACGAGATTTCAATTACATTACAGCCTTCAAAACAGAATAGACTCAATGCACTGCGAGAGGATGTCAGTATTTCCAAATGTCAATATAATAGGTTATGAATATAAAGGTCATGATCTTGTAAGACACTTAAAAGAAACCGGTGAACTACAAAACATAATCGCTAAAATCCTGAATTAGCAGTTAGACTTTTAAAGTATCCTTTATTTATTGTTGTCAAACTTCAATCATTTTAGCATTTGTAAATCACACATTATCTGATCCTTATAGTGGTTGCATAAAAATAATTCAAAAAAAACTTGACAAAGACGTTTCATTTTTTGTACATTTGTGATATCATTTTAATATCATTTTAGTATAAACATAAAAACAAATAAAAATGAAAAATGAAAAAGATTTTAAAGGTTTATCAGGATACTTCGCATTATTCCTGGTTATTGTATTTATTGTAGGATCAGTATTAACTATTATTTATGTTCCTTCCATTGCACTAAAAATAGTTGCAGGTGTAGTGATTCTTCTGTCGTTAGTTTCTATTGGTGGTTTTGTCATTGTAAATCCAAACGAATCAAGTGTTTTGGTTCTTTTTGGTGCATATAAGGGTACAATTAAAACAAACGGGTTTTACTGGGTCAATCCCTTTTTTGTGAAAAGGAAAATCACCCTGCGTGCCAGAAACCTTGACAGCGAACCGATTAAGGTAAACGACAAAATCGGGAATCCGGTTATGATCGGTGTAGTGCTGGTATGGAGAGTAAGGGACACTTACAATGCTGCATTTGATGTGGATGACTATGAACATTTTGTAAATATTCAAAGTGAAGCTG
>JAOZOC010000152.1 GCA_029933495.1 Bacteroidales bacterium | reverse complement strand
AACTCCTTATAAGCCCTCCTAACAGCATCACAGAAAGCGCGAGATGAAATAGTTGCTGCCGTTATTGCATCCACATCGCCACCATCTTTTTTTACATTAAGATTAAAGTCTTTAGGATACTTATTTTGAAATTGAACACTAAAGTTCGATTTTTTTATGTCCATTTTATCACCCAGACCCGGAGTTTCCTTATGATCAAGAACAGCAGTGTTCAATATTTTGCCATCAGGTCCAAATCCAACCATTATCCATACCATTCCGGAAAATCCTTCAGGAGAATATGATTTAATTGCAGTGCCGACTTTTTCACCATTTTTATATGTTTCAAAAAAGGTCAGCGAGTCTTTGCCATCATCACCAAGAACCTTAAATTCGCTCCTTATCGTATCAAATCCCGGAACGACATCCTTGACAGCCTTTTCTACTTTTTTCCTCTTTGCTATGGCAATTGGCTCCTTAGTTACAGTGTAAACGCCCCCGAGTGCCAGAGCGGCAACTACAGTTACAACAAAGAGTGTGATAACCATATTTTTAAAAGAAGATTCTGTTTTTGCCATTTTCTTAATATTTATAATTTTTATACGATCTTCTAATTATTGTTTCTTTGCTACCTCACCAAATCTTTTTGGTTTAAATCCCAGGTCAATAAGCGGAACGAAAGCATTCATAATTAATATTGCAAACGAAACTCCTTCGGGATATGCCCCGAATACCCTTATCAAAACCGTCAGAATTCCGGCACCAAGACCAAAGACAAGTTGTCCCTTTGATGACATCGGAGAAGTTACCATATCAGTTGCCATAAAAAAGGCTCCAAGCATCAACCCACCTGTTAACAGATGGAAAACTGGATTTACATAATGTGCAGGATCAACCATCCATAAAATACCAGAAAAGATGATAACACTACCTATATAAGCTGTTGGTATTTCCCAGGTTATTACCTTTTTCAGAAACATATATATTGCACCGATGAGAATTGCAATAGCCGAAATTTCACCAAGCGAACCTCCCATATCTCCCATAAGTGAATCCATATACGAAGGAATATGATAAATTACCTGTTTGCCATTTTCGAGAAACGTTACTCCGTTATCCATTATCTGTTGAACAGTATCACCTTTTTTCAACTCTTCTTTCAAAGCACCAAGAGGGGTTGGTCCTGTTATGGTATCAGTTAATCCTTTTGCAAACAGAGGTTTTGGAACCGGCCAGCTTGTCATTTGCACAGGAAAAGATATTAGTAGAAACACCCTGCCTACTAAAGCCGGATTAAAGATATTTTTACCCAGTCCGCCGAATGACATCTTACCGATGGCAATGGCTACAAAGGCTCCGATTATGATAATGACTATTGGTAAATTACTTGGTACGTTAAATGCAAGTAAAACCCCAGTAATTATTGCAGACCCGTCGGTAAGGGTTGCCGGCCCTTTAATAAGGTACTTCTGTATGAGATATTCAAACAGCATACTGGCAACTACCGAAATTAAAATAACACGTACTGCTCCCATCCCAAAAAAGTAAACGGAAACGAGCAAGGCAGGTATCATGGCATAAATGACACTGTACATCAACTTTTTGGTTGTCGTGTCAGAATGAACATGCGGTGAACCCGATATCGTAAATAGACTCATATTAATCTTTGTTTTTTATATAAATCTCAAATTTATTTTTTTCTTGTTCTCATTAATTTGCCGACAGCACTTTTCCCGACTCTGAGATAATCGAGTAATTCCCGATTAGCAGGACAGGTATAATGGCACGAGCCACACTCTATACAATCCATAATCTTCTCTGCTTCGGCTCTTTCAAAATCCTCGTGCATAACAACCTTTTCTAATAACCATGGCTCAAGGCCCATCGGACAAACAGTTATACACTTCCCGCAACGGATACAATTACTAACGGCTCTCCTGTGAGCTTGCTCATCTGGCATTAGCAGAATTCCCGAAGTACCTTTCACAACCGGCACATCAAGCGAAAGTAAAGCTCTTCCCATCATCGGGCCACCGCCAATAGCCTTACCGGTATCTTTGGGCAGACCTCCGGCAGCTTCAATCAGATCAGTAACAGGAGTTCCTACCCTGACCTGGAAATTAGATGGTTTTTCAACTGATTTTCCGGTTAGCGTTACAACTCTTTCTATGAGCGGTTTGTTTTTCTGTACAGCTTCATAAACTGCGAAAGCAGTACCTGCATTATTTACAACAGCTCCAACTTCAATAGGTAGTTTTCCTGAAGGAACTTCCCTGTTTATTAAAGCCTTTATTAATTGTTTTTCAGCACCCTGTGGATATTTTACCTTTAAGGCATAAACCTCAATTCCTTCAAAACCCTTTGCCAGTTCGGTCATATGTTTTATAACATCAGGCTTGTTATTTTCTATCCCGATCATAGCCTTGTTAACTCCAAGTCCCTTCATCAGGATTTTAGTTCCGATAAGAACCTCCTCCCCTCTTTCGAGCATCAGTCTGTGGTCGGAAGTAAGGTAAGGTTCGCACTCAACACCATTAATAATAAGTACTTCGGCTTTTTTACCGTCGGGAACCATTAGCTTTACATGAGAAGGAAATGTTGCACCTCCTAGCCCGACTATTCCTTTTTCATTCAGCTTATTGATAATGGACTTTTGATCAAGAGCAATATCCTTCTTAATGTCGGCACTTCTGTCAATCCCATCTTCCCATTCATCACCCTCAACATCAATAATAATTGCCTGACGACGATAACCACTTGCATCAATTACATTATCGAGTTTAAAAACTTTTCCTGATACCGGAGAATGAATATTTGCAGAGATAAAGCCTCCGCTTTTGGCAATCAGTTGGCCAACCTTCACTGTATCTCCCTTTTTGACAAGAGGAACAGCCGGAGCACCCAAATGCTGACCAACAGGAACAGCAACCCGTTTGGGAACAGGCAGTACCTCAATAGGACTATCTTTTGACAACTTGTTTTCCGCCGGATGAACTCCTCCAAGTTTGAATGTCTTTAACATCTCTATTTGTTTGATTTAAGATTTACTTTTATAATTTTTTCAACTCACGGTATCCTCAATTATTCATCTGTTTTATTATCCTTCTGTCCTGAATCCTGTTTAGGTTTTTCCGCCTCAATTTTTTTCCCTTCCGGTTTAACATTCTCGGTAAGATTTACCTTTTCGACAACAACCTCCTTTTCCTTTTCAGGATGTTTTACTGCTAGGGTTTTCCCAGTTTTCTTGCTGTCACCCTCCTTCTTCTTCCTTGGTGGAAAATTAATTTCGTGAATTGCATTTGTCGGGCAAACCACAACACATTTTCTGCAAAGCTTACATTTGAAAGGGTCGATGTAGGCCAGATTGTCTTTCATGGTGATGGCATCAAACTCGCATACCTTAAAGCAGGCTGAACATCCAATGCATGCCACTGTACAATTTTTTCTGGCAACAGCACCCTTCTCCTTATTGATACAACTTACAAAAATCCTTTTTTCTTTCCTGCCTTGGGGGCGAAGTTCGATAATATCGCGTGGGCAGGCTTCGACACAGGCACCACAGGCAACGCATTTGTTGTTTACCTCTGGCAATCCTCTTTCAGGATTCATATGTATTGCATCAAAATCGCAGGCTGCAACACAATCGCCCAGCCCCAGGCATCCGAACGGGCATCCACCTTCGCCGGTGAAAAGGCTATGCGCAAAAGCACAACTTGTAGCACCTTCGAAAGAAACTTTTTTAGGTGAATTAATATTGCCACCGTTACATCTTATTACAGCTATTAGCGGATCCTGCTCCTCGACCTCAAGGCCAAGGATTGTTGCTACTTCTGCCATTACATCATTTCCTCCAACAGGACAAGTAAGGCCTTCGAGGTTGTGTTTTTCGTTTCCCTGCTTAACGGTTGCTTCAGCAAAAGCACGACATCCCGCATAGCCACAGCCACCGCAGTTGGCTGAAGGTAGAGCTTCTTCCACCTCGTCAATTCGCGGGTCTTCAATAACTTTAAATTTTGTGGCTATAAAATATAAGATAATTGCGGCTACTACTCCTATTGCAGCTAACGATAATACAGCATATAATACTACATCATTCACGATTCCCGGTATTTATTTTAAATAATACTAATGTTAAATCATTAACGCTGGCAAATGTAAAAACTATTAATTAGTCAGATAGGTTTTTATATGAAAATTTGTAGATACGTATAAACCTAATATTCAGTACATTAAAATCGGGATATTTTGATAAATGATGGTTGACAATTGAAAACAGCCTGTATATAAGCCTGTTACAATGTTGTTTGGAAAGATTCTAAATTTCACCCTGTAAATATTTTTTGAGCAAAATTAAGATTAACCAAATCATATAAAAGAGGTAATAAATAGAACTTAACCGTATTTTTTATTGTCCGCTTTTTGTCCCCTAAAATTTATAGATTTGTATATTAATTAACTGTACTTTTGCCCCCTGATTAAATTCCTATATCTCTGTGCTTATGAAACGAACTACTATTTCAATATTGCTAATCTTGTTCTCAATAACAGTGGTTTATAGTCAGCAAGATACCCTGATTTTTAAATACCGGCGTTTGGCTGTTGATTATCAGCAAGCGGTAAAAATGGCTGAAAAAGGCCTTGAAGGAGCCAGTTCACTTGTGGATGCTTCAAAAGCCGGTTTCCTGCCGCGCATAGACGTTAATGGGAATTATCAATTCAATGGAAATCCAATTCAGCTTGGCGAAACTGCAGAGTCGCCCAATGGACAGGAATTGACAAATATGTATGAGTTGGGCTTGTGGGTATCGCAACCAATTTTAACCGGTGGTTATTTGAAAAATACCAAAAACCTGGCTATGGCACGTACCAAAGTTGCACGAAATTATGTTGGGCTGAGTGAACAAAATACCATGCTGGAGGCCGATGCCCAATATTTAACTGTTGTCACTAAGAGAGAAATTAGTGATCTTGTTAAAGAATATCGTGATGCAATCGGAGAATTTCAACAGGTAATTCAGGACAGAGTAGATGAAGAAGTTGTTGGAATGAATGAGCTATATCAGGCAAAAGTAAGATACAACGATGCACAATATGAAGTAATCCGTATGGAGAAAGAGTTTAGTGTTAGTTTGATGGGACTTAACCGCCTGATCGGAATCCCTTTGGAAACCCAGTCACAACACATGGATTCACTACTTATTGTAGACTGGAACAAGCCGGGTGAAAGCCGGGTGGAAAAAGCTTTAGAGCAGAGACCAGAAGTTAGTTTAAAGGAGAATGAAATGGCTATGAACCGATATGGTGAAAAGGTTACAGCCTCAGCTTACAATCCTCAGTTTAATGTTGGGTTAGGTGGCACTTTTGGAGCCCCAAGTCCTGGATTGTTGACTGAGCCGGGCACAAACTATCATGTTACCGCTCGATTGGCCATTCCTATTTTTTACTGGGGTCAGAAAAAAGATGAAGTTTTTGCAAAACAAATGTTAACAGAGCAAACAAAACTGGAACTTGATAAAACTAAGGACATCGTTACACTTCAGGTAACATCCGGGTATTACGAACTACAGCAAACACAGTATCAGGTTGATTTTTCATTTAGTGCATTGGACAATGCTTCTAAAAATGTGGAGGTAATGCTTGATCGCTATCATGAGGGATTATCATCTGTTTTGGAGGTATTGGATGCGCAATTATTCTGGCAAAAAAGTTACCTCAATTATATCGAATCAAAATTTGAATTAAATATGGCTTACTCATCGTATCTGAAAGCAATGGGTGAGTTGAGTGTGGAAAATAAATAGGTCGGAAGACCGAAGTCGGAAGACCGAAGTCGGAAGTCGGAAGTCAGAAGTCGGAAGTCAGAAGTCAGAAGTCTGAAGTCTGAAATCAGAAGATGGAAGACGGAAGTCTGAAGATAGAATCTACTGCAAACATCGGACTTCAGACTTAAACATAACAGCAATGAAATTTAAATTTGAAAATCTTATTATTTGGCAGAAAGCAATGGATTTGGGAGAGAATATAGATAAATTATCAGATAAGTTTCCAAAAAAAGAAATGTACAATCTTTCTTCTCAAATTCGGAGAGCTGCTGATTCTATTGCATTAAATATTTCTGAGGGATCGATTGGCCAATCTAATCCGGAATTTAATAAGTTCATGGGGTATGCAATCATATCGTTGGTTGAGGTGGTCACTTGTTTGCACAAAGCCATAAGACGACAGTATTTATCAGAACAAGAATTCAATAAATATTATGATGACTCGTTCCAATTAATGAATATGATGGTTGCATTTAAAAATAAAATAAACTGAGGATGGATTGAAACACTGGTCTTCTGACTTCTGACTTCGGTCTTTGGACTTCCGACCCAACCAATCCCCTCGAAAAAATATTATAATAAATAAAAACAATAAAAATGAAAAATTTAATATTTACAATTACATTTCTGGCAGCGATAATAATACTAGCCGGTTGCGGATCAGAAGAAGTTGAAAAGAAAGAAAGAATCCGACCTGTAAAGGCTTTGACGATAGGCGATTTTAACGACCCAACCGGAAAAGGATACCCTGGTGTTACAAAAGAAAATCAGGAAACAGAAATATCGTTCAGGGTTGGTGGGCCTATTATAAAATACAACGTAGTAGAAGGCGCACAGGTAAAAAAAGGAGCTTTAATTGCCGAAATCGATCCACGGGATTATCGTATTGATGTTCAATCCACCAAAGCCAGATATGATCAGACGAAAGCAGAATCAGACCGCTATTATAGATTGTGGAAAAAAGGATCGGTGGCAAAGAATGATTATGACCGCAAGTACGCCAATTACCTTGAAGCCAAAGCCGACTGGGAAGATGCCAAAAATGCGCTGGCAGACACAAAACTGCTTGCTCCTTATACCGGATTTTTTGGACCAAAACTTGCCCAGCTTGGCGATAAAGTTCGGGTAAAACAAGCCATCACCACTTTGGTCGATCTTTCATTGATTGAGGTAAATACAACCATCCCCGAGCAGTTGGCCATTCAGTTTTTAAATTTCGATAGTTATGAAGTACGACTCGAAACTTATCCGGATATTGTTTTTAAAGCAACATTAAAAGAGCTTGAGAAAAAACCTACTGCCGAAGGTTTCCCTCTGCATTTATACCTTGATCATGCAAATCTACCGAAGGATAAAACGCAATTGAAAGTGGCTGCAGGAATGAGTTGCAGGGTAAATATCATTTTAAAAAATGCTACGGATGAAAAGAGCAGGATAATTATTCCCATAACGGCTGTTTTTGAAGGACAGCTTGATAAAAGTACGATGGTATGGATTATTAACCCGGACAATACTGTGAAAAAGCAAAGTGTTGTTACGGGTGATCTCGTTGGACATGATGGCATTCTCATCACTGATGGCCTTTCTATCGGTGAACAGATTGTTATTGCAGG
>JAOZOC010000717.1 GCA_029933495.1 Bacteroidales bacterium | reverse complement strand
TCGCTGTTTTGCATCAAAGCAATACTTATGGAATAAAGCGGAACTCCGTGTATGAAATTTGTAGTGCCGTCAAGCGGATCGATAATCCAGTTGTATTTTTCTTTCCTTCGGTATGATTGGTTCTCTTCGGCAATAAAACCAGCTTCGGGTAATATTTTAGAAAGCTCAGCAACAATTCTTTTCTCTGAGGTTTTATCAACGTAGGTTACAAAATCATTAATACCTTTTTCATGCACATCAGATTTTTTTAAGTTGTGCAACTCATTTTTCAGGAAGCTCCCTGTTACACGGCTTAAATTTGCCACCTGTTTTGTCAATAGTTCCAGATTCATAGTTGTATAAATTTCATTTCAAAAGTACATATTTTAACATTAATAATAACAAATATTAAATATTAACGTAAGAATACCGTTAAAACGAGTTATCTGATAATAGTAATCCTGTTTGATTCAGGTTATTATTTTTTATTATATTTGTGGAATTAAGGAAATATTTGTAAGAATTGTTGGAAGGGAATTATTCCTATAAAGATACTATGATTGATAAATCTGAAAAGAGTAAAGAAGAGTTGCTGGAAGAAATATTCCGGTTACGCAAGAGGGTAAAAGAGCTTGAGATTGCTAGTGCAGGCAGGCTGAAGGAAAGTCTGTTATTTGAGGAGGAGAAGGTCAGAGAGTTGCAAATAGGTTTTGAAAGTACACTTCTCATTTGTAGATTAACCGATAAGGGTGATGACTTTATTGTTGAGGTTGTCACTCCTTCTGTTACAGACAATAAATCTGATGAAGGCAGAATGGAAGCCGGCAGAGCTATTTCCGAGGTTTTTCCACTGGCTTCCAAATCAGGACTTATATCCTCAATGAAAAATGTGTATAACTCAGGTCATCCTGAATACAAGATTTTTTCTCATTATAACAACAAAAATATTAAGGGATGGTGGTCGTATAATATCTTTAAATTACCTGATTCCCGGGTTGCAATTATTCAGAATGAAGTTTCTGTTTTTCATAATTTGGTTATCGCCCTGTATAAAAGCGACCGGAGATTTCAAGAGCTTCAGAAAAATGTTCCAATGGGGCTTTTTAAAAGTAAACCGGATGGAACAATATTATATGTGAATGATTGGACAGCCAAAATTTTTGGTTATGATTTGCCTGAAGAGCTACTCAAAGTTAACTTAAAGGACTTATATGTAAATCCGGAAGAAAGATATCGTATTATTGAAGAGCTGCTTAAGGAAGGTAAGCTTTTGGACACCGAGGTGCTTTTTAAAAAGAAAGACGGTACCCCATTCTGGGCAATTGCGAGTTCAAGAATCACCTATGATGAAAAAGGAAACGTTGAAAGTCTTAATGGGTATGTTTATGATATCGATGAGCGTACAAAGGCTCTGGATTTATTGAGGGATAGTGAGGAGATGTTCAGGCAATTGTCTGATAATCTTCGAAATGCCGTTTATATGTTTAATGATGAAGGCCGTTTTGTTTATGCTAATAATGCAACATCTGAAATCACTGGCTATAGTGTTGACGAGTTGCTAACAATGAATTTTTATGAGGTAGTTCATCCCGACTATGTTGATATTGTAAAAGACAGGGGCTTTGATAGAATACATGGAGATAAATCTCCACGTACATATGAGTTCAAGATTTTAACCAAGCAAGGTGCCGAGAAATGGCTGGAGATTACAGCATCATTAATGAACTTAAAGGGAGAACCTGTAGTAATTGGAACGGGTGCAGATGTTACCCAAAGAAAGCAAGCCTTAAAAAAGATTAAGCAAAATGAGCAGAAGTACAAAAGTTTATATACATTTTTCAGATTGCTTTCTGATAATAATCCAGACCTTATTTGGGCTAAAGATGTTTTTGGTAGGTATATCTTTGT
>JAOZOC010000716.1 GCA_029933495.1 Bacteroidales bacterium | reverse complement strand
ACAAACAATTCATTGAGTGTGTCATATTTAAATAAAACATTTTTTACATAGTCAGCATAGCCATCCAAAAAAAATCTCACTTTATGATTTCCCACGATCACGGAATCAACATAAAATGGTGTTTTGCCGGCATAGTTTCCGTCAATGAAAACATTTGCACCTCCGGGTTTCGAATTGAAATTAACGGATGTAATTAGCGGCTCCATTTTAACGTTAAGCAAAATAGTGTCGCTTTCTTTAATTTCAATATCGAATTGTCTGTCGTAGTAATTATTCTTTATAATATTCAGATGATATTTCCCGGGATCCAGACCTTTGTCAACTCCACATAATTCAATTCTTTTGCCTGTATATGTTTTATTTGCTATTTCTACTATAACCGACGTTTCTCCAAGGTCAACGATAAGATTTCCCCAGGCAGGTTTCAGGGCTATCTCTATCTGTTTTGTGGTCTCTTTTTCAATTATCAAAACAGAATCAAGCGGGTAATACCGGTAACGGGAAAAGAAAAATCTGTACTTCCCCTCGCGGTAATTGTTGAAACTGCAAGGAGTGGTCTTAATAAGGTCAGGAAAACCGTCAATTCGCACTTCTACGCTGTCAGGTTCGGATGTTAACAAAAGAATTCCTTTTCCTTCGTCAAGCCGCAAACCGGTTTTAGATGTCAACACCATAACATAAACGGAAGCTTTGTCTATTGGTATTGGAAAGGTGTATGAAAACTTAATAAATCCCTCTGTAAATATATAAAGCTGTCGTGTGCCTTCCGAAACATAGACCCAGTATTCTCCGTTAATGAGTTCCACATTTCCGACAACCGGATTTGAAGCAGAAAACCTTAAATTCGTTATGTCGCTCCTGACCTTAATTATGGAACAGGGGATATCATTATCATCAAGCCGCTTTTTGGAATTTGTTATTGCCGAAATATCAAGGTCGTCCTTTTTAAAAGATATGACTTTAAATTCGTCTGAAAGTCCGGGAACAGAAAGCAGTAAATATCCAATGAATATTGAAACAAAAATTATGCGACTTCTGTTTCTCGCAAACGGTCTCATCTTAACGGTTTTGTTAATAAATTCTTTTTACCTCCAATATGGTTTTACTCTAATGTAGTTTTTGATGATGCAAATATATAAAAATAGTTAAACCGGCAAAATATTTGCCTGTTTTTTTTCTGGCTGCCATCCGGTATTATCAGTTCAACTCAAAATCGTTTAGCCCGTATATTGAGCCGTCAGGTTTTTTTTTGGTTGGCTTTAGGGCAGATTAACTCTGAGACTGTCAGCGTTTATCAGAAATATATCTGATTTCGATTCAAGACTTTTAAACTGATAAAGAAGATGTCCGCCTGTTAATGAATCATTTAGATAAATATATTTGCCAGAAAGCAGTTTTTCGTTACAGTGGAAATAGAGTTGATTAACAGTTTCGTCAATGATAGCATTTTTAAGAATCATTTTGTACAGATAACTATTACTGTCTGCATTATTTACTGTGTCTCCCGGAATTTCCAAAATCGTTACAACCTCATTTTTGTTAACTGAACTAAAAGGTCTGTAGTAATTAACTTTGGACAGATGTACAGCCTTGTTTGTCATCGGTTTATATATGTGAGATGAATCGGATTTCGCCATCTGTATTTGTTGTTTATTGCCTTTGTGAAATTTCAAAACAGCAAAAATCCCGATTAGTATAATAAGAACTGCAGCAATTGAAAAAACAACTTTGTATGATATTTTTGTGCTGTTTGTTTCGCTAATGACCTTTGAGACACGCTCTCCTGTCTGTTTGTATTCTGAGGCTTCACGAAGCGCTGTTGCAAGTTTATTACGCAGGTTGTACTCATAAGCAAGCTCATCGTCAGTATTTAACCTGTCTTCAAATT
>JAOZOC010000005.1:6945-24224 GCA_029933495.1 Bacteroidales bacterium | reverse complement strand
GATACTATCTGCTTTTTGAAGAAATACTTGGGATTACTTTATTGTATAAATACCTGAAACCATCATACTGGCTGGGATTCAGGAATATGAGCGATTTTAAAAAAATCGCCAGGATTCTGGCCTATTTTGTGGTTGCATTTTATCTGTTTGCACTGATTGCAAACCTGTTTGGCTTCCTAAATGTTGTTGTTCTGTTTTCAAGAGTTGCAATACATGTACCTGAATTTACCATAGTTCTTCTTGGTATTTCCAAAATTACAAAAGCAGTTATCAGAGCAACCATTGAAATCGGGAAAACCGGAAACTTTCCGGGAATGGAAAAGTTCTGGGATACGATTGAAAAAAGGTCAATGCAAATCATCAATATCCTTATTGTCGGTTACTGGTTTTTCTCTTTATCTGTATCTTTTGATGTTGCAAGACCTATAATGGGTTGGTTGGCAGATTTTAACAGTCAGGAAAGGACAATAGGAACAATTACAATCTCAATCAGCCAGATATTAACATTTATTTTTATCCTGCTTATTGTTTACGGATTTTCAGCCTTTTTTAAAATTTTCGTTGAGGGCGAACTGCTTAGCCGCACTAAACTTTCGCGCGGAGTATCTGCCGCAATATCAGTAACCATAAGATACTTTGTTGTAACACTCGGTATTATTTTCGCTCTTTCGGCAGCAGGAATTGAGCTTAGTAAGTTCAGCCTTATCGCAGGTGCTCTTGGCGTCGGTATCGGTTTCGGATTACAAAATATAGTAAGTAATTTTATTTCAGGACTAATATTGATTTACGAGCGGCCGATTCAGGCTGGTGATACCATTGAGGTTGAAAGTCTGCTTGGCAAGGTGAAAAAAATAGGCATAAGAGCAAGCAATGTGGTTACTTACGACGGTGCTGAAGTTGTTGTACCTAATGGAAATCTTATATCCAATCAATTAATAAACTGGACCCTGTCAGATAATAAACGCAGAGTTGAGATAAAAGTTGGGGTTGCTTACGGAGCCAACCCAAATATTGTATTAAAGCTCCTTAAAGAAGTGGCGATGCGCAATGAGGATGTCATTAAAGATCCTGAGCCGAGAGCACTGTTTGATGAATTTGGCGATAGCTCTCTTAACTTCAGATTACTATACTGGGTACCGTTTGAAAGTGGTGTCGGAACAAAAAGTGACATATCAATAGGAATATATAACATCCTGGCAGAAAATGATATACAGATTCCATTCCCGCAGGTTGATGTGCATATGATTGAAAAGGAAAAAAGTTATGATTCAAATACTGATTCCCAATTAACAGAAGAGGGCACTATTCCAAAAAATAAAGATAAGGATACTATGGTATAATTCTCTATTATCTAACACTCCTAATAATCACATCAGTTGCCCCATAACCGAACTTCTGCATAGAAGCATCACGATATTCAACATTTTCATATTCTGATAGCCTCTCTTTTATTGCAGATTTTAAGACTCCGGCTCCTACCCCGTGAATGAAGACAACTTTAGTAAGTCTGTTTGCCATTGCACTTTCCAGACAACGGGTGAAATAATCCATCTGGATTTTCAACATTGCCGCGTTGTCAAGATCAGAGGAATCCTCAATAAGCTCATAAATATGAAGATCAACAACAGCTTCGTGCGGACTTGTTTTGTGTTTATCAATAATATGCTCAGGCTCAATCTCTTTAGCTTCATTAACAACAAGACCGGCATCATCATTCATATTAACAAATTCACTTTGAAAGAGTGAGTTCTGTGCTGATAAGGGAATAAGGGAAACGATTATTGCCTTACCTCCAATAATGGAAGAATCCTTATAACCGTTTTCATTATAAAATCTTGTGGGCTTAACCTTAAAATTTGAATTTCCCGGAGAAAGCACCTTGTCATCTTTATCCTTATGGAATAAAACCTGTACCACTCCTTTCGACCATTTTTCCAATTCCTCGCGGTCAATAGTATCGAGAACAACCATAGCTTCAGGGTTAACCGAGCCGTAATCCTGACCCGTAAAGCCTCCCTTGCCCTTCTCAATAAAAACGCTGTACAAAATATCAAATGATGTGTGATTAATTAGATACACATCTATCATTCCTGTAATAAGCCATTTTTGGTCGTGAGGCACAAATGCAAGATAAACTCCATCTTTCAGAACACCTTTGGCCCGATCATTCAACAATGGAATATTTCTTTCATCACTTTCAAAGCTCTGCACTGGTTCTGTTGGTACTTCAACCTGAAAATCCTCTTGAAACAGACTCTTTGCTGATTCAATTGTAGTATCAAGATCAATTTTTAATAGTTCGCTTGTCATTGTCGGAATTTCAAATCCATCTTCTATTGCAACATTAACTAATCCCGGACTAATTATTTTGCTAACTATTCCTCCGCCGCTTTCATTCAGGAATTTAACTCTGTCGCCTACTTTAAATTTCATAGTAAATAAATTTTTGACAAAGTTATACCAAATCGGATTAATTTTAATGTACATTTGCAATTCATTCTTAAAATTGACAAAAAATGAAAAAACCATTTATCTTTTTATTCGGTATTTCAGTTCTTTTTGCTTGGTCATATACAACTGCGCAGAATGAAGGAGCCATAAACCCGGACCTTTTAAACAATATACGTTTAGAATTTAACAAAGACTCTAATGTTGAGGCAATTATGAATGCCGTTTCATCCAACGATATTCAGAAACTAGCCCTAAGCAGGGAAAATCTGGGAGATGGCGACACATATTTCTCATACAGAGTTAAAACCAACGGAATAACAAATCAAAAATCAACAGGAAGATGCTGGCTATTTACCGGATTGAACGTCATCCGGGCACACGTTATAAACAAATACAACCTTGATGAATTCAGCTTTTCGCATAATTACAATTTCTTTTACGACCAGCTCGAAAAGGCAAACCTCTTTTATGAAGGGATTATTACAACAGCAGGTAAACCAATAGATGATAAAAAGGTGGAATGGTTTTTCAAAAATCCCATTGGAGACGGCGGGCAATGGACAGGAGTAATTGACATTATAAATAAGTATGGCCTCGTTCCATCTGATGTATTTCCTGAATCATATAGTAGCGAGAATACATCCAGAATGTCAAGACTTCTTCGGACAAAACTAAAAAAGGATGCACTGGAAATGAGAAAAATGTATGCTGACGGAATTGGTGTTGCCGACATCAGAAAAGAGAAAGAGAAAATGCTGGCAGAAGTTTACAGAATTCTTGCCATTACTCTCGGCGAGCCACCAACCGAATTCGAATGGAGATATAAGGATAAAGATGATAATGTTTCCGAACTAAAAAAGTACACTCCACAATCGTTTTATAAGGATTTTGTAGGAATAAACCTGGAAGATTATGTAATGTTTATGAACGACCCAACAAGAGAGTTTGGCAAACTTTACGAAATTGATTATGACCGTCATGTTTATAATGGCCACAACTGGAAGTATCTTAATCTCAAAACAGATAAGCTTAAAGAGTTTGCAAAAAAGTCAATAATGGATGGGGAGGGGATGTATTTTTCGTGCGATGTTGGGAAACAGCTTGATAAGAACAATGGCACTCTTGACGTTAACAATTACAATTACAACGACCTTTTTGGAGTTGATTTTGATATGAATAAAAAAGAGAGAATTGAAACTTTTACAAGCGGCTCGACACATGGAATGGCTCTTATGGCTGTTGACCTTGACAAAAATGAAAAACCTGTAAAATGGTTACTCGAAAACAGCTGGGGTAAGGATTCCGGCTTTGAAGGAAATCTTGTAATGACTGACAAATGGTTTGATGAGTATATGTTCAGACTTGTTGTTAACAAGAAATATCTTGATGAAGAGACATTAAAAATGTTTGGTCAGGAAACAATCATGCTCCCACCGTGGGATCCTATGTTTGAACCTGATAATTAATATCTGAGAAGACTAGGCAGGTATGATTTATTGAACATTTTTTTACAAAATATGTTATTATAGGCATATGTGTATGTTTACACCTTTATTCCTAATAAAGCTTTGCGCACGGATATCTAAAAATTGTGAAAAATGAAAGAAATAATTTATATTGAAACTATCGGGACAATATCGAAAAAAGAGACTCTAGCAAGTCTTGAAGATGAATTTTCAAACAAATACCTTGTTTTGGAAAACCTTCACCCTTTTCCGGGTTACTACAATAAAACGGTTCCAGATACTGAATCGATGAATCCTGAAAGCATTTTTATTGTAACAAAACGAAACTACAGTGAAGAAAAAATATTCAGAGCTACTAATACTGTCAGAAAACAATTTAAGGATAATTTCCGAGCTGCTCCGGGTAAAGTTACCGTGTTTAATATTAGCAAACCTTGTATCAGAATCAAAAAATTAGGTAATTACAAAATGCTGCCAAAACTATTGGATGAATACAAAAAACAGGGTATTGAATTTATAAAACACAAAAAGGCACCACCCTACGAGGGCCTGATAAAAATAAAGAAATTCTTTTTATTAAATGATTCGGGCAAAGGCTATTACCTTGACACAATAGAACCAAATATGTGTTATTTTGAAATACCTCAACACATCAGGTGGAGTGAATTTGAAAGGATAACGATAGACATAAAGCAAAACACAGATAATAATAAATTTGATGCTGCACTTGGAACATTATACAAGGGGGGAGCTCTGATCGATATTGTCAGAATATATGATGAACATATTAATAGCGATAAAATCGGAAAAATAAAGAAAAGATTCCTTGATGCTGTAAAGAAAATTCAGACTAAATAGAAACAGGCTCATTAGGATTTCTTTAGCTGAGGAATTAAGTTATATAACAGATTGAAATATCTGTGACATAGAGCAAAAGACACTTTTCACTTCTGACCTAATCAATTTGAAGTACATTCTTTATCAAAACATTTTCTTGAATTCCAAAAAGTGTACTATCTTTGAGAATTCAAATCTTTAAATAAAATGTTTAGTCAATTAAAACAAACCATTGTCGAATGGGTTACTAACTCAGGTGTAAGTTTCGAAACTGCAATTTTTATAACAGACATTACATTCTACATTCTGTTAATAATTATTAGTGCAATAACTTATTATTTCACGAAAAAAATTCTAATAAATGTAATCCATAGAATAACGCTTAAATCGAAATCGAGCTGGGATGATGTCTTAATTGACCAATTAGTATTCAACATTTTAGCCTATCTTATTCCACTTTATATCTTGTATATTTTCACTCCTACAGTATTAGATAATTATCCGATGATGGTGTCGGGAATAACAGCTTTGTTGTCGGCATTAATGATACTTGTCGTCCTTTTGGCAATCAATGCTACATTGAATGCATTTGCAATTATCTACCAAAGTTTTAAAATTGCTAAAACAAGACCTATTAAAGGATACATTCAGATCATCAAAATAATTGTTTTTACCTTTGGAATCATCCTCATACTTGCAAACCTTTTTGGATTAAAAAACCCTGCTGGAATTATCGGAGGACTCGGAGCTTTCAGCGCAGTTCTTCTTTTAGTATTTAAAGACCCAATACTTGGTTTTGTAGGTGGAATTCAACTTTCGGCAAACAACATGTTATTGCCGGGCGACTGGATATCTATGCCAAAATACAACGCGGATGGAACTGTTATCGACATAGCATTAACTACCGTAAAAGTACAAAACTGGGACAAAACCATATCAACGATACCCACCTATTCTCTAATAACAGATTCTTTTAAAAACTGGCGCGGAATGGAAGAATCCGGAGGTAGAAGAATTAAACGCTCGATCAATATTGATATGAAAAGTGTGAAATTCTGCACACCTGAGATGATTGAAAAGTATAAAAAGATTCAGGTATTAAAAGAGTATGTTGTAACAACTGAAAATATACTGGAAGAATATAACAAGAAAAACAATATTGATAACTCGGTAGTGGTAAATGGCAGAAGGCAAACAAATCTTGGAATTTTCAGGGCTTATCTAAGGGAGTATCTTCACCATCATCCGCAAATACACGATCAGATGACGTTCCTGATACGTCACCTCACTCCGGGGGAGACTGGAATCCCGATGGAAGTATATGTATTCAGTAAAATTCAGGAATGGGATCAATATGAAAACCTTCAGGCCGATATATTCGATCATATTCTGGCAGTAGTTCCCGAGTTCGATTTAAGCGTATTCCAATATCCTAATGGTGATGATTTTAAGGTATTGCTTGGAAATAAAAACTGAATTGAATATGGTTTGATTAGTAAAAAACCTGAGCCATACTTCCCACACTCATTTTTCCATTGACTATAGGTTTATCTTTGAGTTTCACAGTATAATAATATGTACCTAATGTCAACTCATCTGTTTTAACCTTAAGACGTAATTCATTATTATAAATCCTGACACGTGAGCGTATAATATCAATAGGTTTTCCATATTGGTCATAAAATGAGATATCAATTTTATCTTTCCCAGAAACATCAATATTATAGACGAATATTTCTGTTTTACGATATTTTCTGATTGGTTGTACAAGAGCAAAAGGCGGATCAATTGCATCAAGGTCATACTCGCCTTCAGCAATTGCATTATTATAATCGGAAAGATGAATTATGGTACCCTCCTTACCTACAAAATATCCGTTTGCAGCATTTGCAAAACAAACATCATTAAGTGTTTTATCAACCGGAGGCTCAAGGAACATATAGGTTTCACACATATCTATGGTTTTCAGTATCTTCGACCTACCGTTGATAATTGCAGTAAAGTAGCCGATGTATCTGTCAAGAAAACAGGATGAATAGAAAAGTCCACGCCCGGATGAAGTATGATTATTATCAAGTAGATCAAACGACCTAACACTGTAATCGCTTGCAAAGATAAATCCTGATTTATCATATGCATTTTTTACCAGATATGCATCGTGGTTTGTAACATAGTTAACAGTGTTTATTTCTAGATTTTCAAACCAGTCATCATCTGAAATATCATAGGGTGAAATATCAACAAATGATTTACCTCCGTCAATAGTTTTACAAACATATGGATGCTTGCCGGTTGCACGGTTATATGAAAATCCACCGATTATCCCACAATTCTCATCAATAAATGAAAGGCTGAGGAAATAAAACTCATCACAGGCGTAATCATATTTGCACTCCGGTTTTATTATTTTATATGTCCAGGATTCCCCGGTATCTATAGTTTTAAGTACAATCCCACCTCTCTGTGAATGCCCGGTAACATAACCTATACTATCATTAACAAACTGAATATCACTAAAATCAGAATACACAGGTAATTCAATTTTTTTCCAGATTAAACCTCCGTCAATTGTCTTGTAAAAAACATTCTCATCCCCTGCAATAAAACCGATATCCTGATTAATAAAACAAACAGTTTTTAAGTCAAATTTAATGTCAGTCACTATTAGTCTCCAGTCCTGACCCCCATTTTCAGTCTTCAATATTACCCCATCTTCACCAACAACAAAACCAACGTACTCATTTACAAAGCCTACTGAATGCAAATCCTTTTTCGTTCCAGAAGTTTGGATTTCAAACTGGCTGTAAACATCAGTTGAAATCAATATGGTAGTGATGACAGCTATTAAATAATATGGTATAATCCTTAAAAACATTATTTTTGTTTTAAAAATTGACACAAATAATAATTCAACAATAGTACCACAACACAGAAAAAGGAGCCTCATCTCCCAAATTACAAAAAAGCGCTATTAATTTATCTCCAGACTTTTCTATTTACAAGTAATTCAAGCAAATAGGTATTTCAGACAACTCTCAAACAATAAATAATTGCAATTCACCCATTGTGTAGTAAAGTTCAAATAAATTCCCATTTTGGGATTTCAATCCTCTTTTGGGTATTTATTCCAATAACGAAACTGTATATCAACAAAAAAAAACCGGCAAAAAATAATTATTATTTTTTATTAGGAGTTTAGGTTTTTTTGTGTAAATTTAGCAGTCATTTTCAGACAGAAACTTTTACATTTTAACTCAATGATTTAATGTTATTTGAGGATACTTATAACACAATAAATTCGTCAACTGAAGGAGAGTTTAAGGATCGCGGTAGCAAATTTATAGCATATTCCACACCTGTTAAGTCAGAAACAGATGTAAAAGAACAACTTGAACTGATAAGAAGGCGATACCATGATGCGAGGCATCATTGTTACGCTTACAGAATAGGATCTGATAAATCGTCATACAGAATTAATGATGATGGCGAACCATCAGGCACGGCAGGAAAGCCAATTTACGGGCAGATACTTTCAAAAGATCTCACAAACATACTGATAATAGTTGTCAGGTATTTCGGTGGCACAAAATTAGGGGTAAGTGGATTGATTAATGCATATAAAACTGCTGCCAGGGAGGCTCTTGAAAAAGCCACAATAATAACAAAAACTGTAAACGACATTTATGAGGTAGAATTTGAATATGATGACACAAATAGTGTGATGAGAATTGTTAAAGAGGAAGAGCTAAAACCTTATGAACAAATTTACGAAGAGAAATGCATGATAAAGATCAAGGTAAGAAAAAAGTTTACTGACAGGGTATATGAGCGGTTTACCAAGATTAATAATCTTAAGATAAAATACTTATACACTAAATAATCTATTTTAACATGATTTTGCTTACGAACTCGAATAAGACATTTTTTTTTAATAATCAAGAGAATATTTATTTATTTTTAAACTTTTTTTAAATGAATTTTGTTCAAAATTTTCAGGTTGATATGTCAGTTGGATGCAGTGCAGTATATTATTAAGTTTTAGCTACTTATCCAAGTTCAATTTTATAAATAACATTAAAGGAACTGTTTACAGATGAAAAAAAATTATAGCGCAGTATGGGAGAATTGTCTAAAAGTAATCAAAGACAACATTAGTCATCAAAGTTTCAAAACCTGGTTCGAACCAATCAAACCGGTAAACCTTGATGACAATGTTTTGACTATACAGGTGCCCAGTCAGTTTTTCTACGAATGGCTTGAAGAGCATTACATTACTCTTCTTAAAAAGACCATTAAAAAGGAACTTGGATCTGCCGGACGTTTAGAATACAGTATTATTATGGATAACTCGTATTCAAGCGAACCTTATGCTATTAAATTCCCAACATCCAACAAAAATATTACATCAAATCAACCTGTGACAATGCCACTTGACCTTAACAACGGGTCATCAAAAGAAATTCCAAATCCATTTATCATACCCGGCCTTAAAAAGATAAAAGTTAACTCCCAGCTTAATGAAAATTACTCATTCGATAATTTTATAGAAGGTGACTGCAACAGGCTTGCACGTTCTGCAGGTTATGCAGTAGCCAATAACCCCGGAAAAACTGCTTTTAACCCTCTGTTAATTTATAGCAACGTTGGTTTAGGAAAGACCCACCTTGCACATGCAATAGGATTAGAGGTAAAAAGCCGGTATCCTGAAAAAACAGTACTTTACGTTACCTCCGAACAATTCACAAATCAATATATCGACTCTGTTAGGAATAATAATCAAAATGATTTTGTTCATTTTTATCAGATGATTGATGTTTTGATAATTGACGATATCCAGTTCCTTTCGAAAAAAGAGAAAACACAAGAGGTTTATTTCCACATATTCAACCATCTGCATCAAAACTCAAAACAACTAATAATTACTTCAGACAAGCCACCGGTAGAAATGAGTGGAATGAATACCCGCCTTCTTTCGCGCTTCAAGTGGGGCCTATCTGCTGATCTGCAAGTCCCGGACCTGGAAACAAGAATAGCCATTATTGAAACAAAACTCTACAAGGACGGTGTTGAAATGCCAAGAGATGTAATTGAATACCTGGCATATAGCATTACAACGAACATCAGGGAACTTGAAGGTGCTCTAATATCAATTCTGGCACAATCGTCGTTAAACAAAAAAGCGATTACTCTGGAGCTTGCTAAAAAGATGATTGACAAGTTTGTTAAAAATACATCACGCGAAATTTCAATAGATTATATTCAAAAAGTGGTTTGCGATTATTTTGGACTTCCTCTTGAAGCAATCAATTCAAAAACCAGGAAAAGAGAAATTGTTCAGGCACGTCAGCTTGCAATGTTTTTCTCAAAGAAGCTCACAAAAGCTTCGCTTGCAACAATCGGTCATCACTGTGGTAATAAAGACCATGCTACTGTTCTACATGCTTGTCGTACAGTAAATAATCTTGTTGAGACTGATAAGCAATTTAGAAACTACGTTGAAGAGCTTGATAAAAAAATCACACTTTAAGGTTTTTTTTCTTGCCTGTTTAATTATTTTTTCATATATTACCAAACTATAGATAATAGTATCTATTCAGGTAAATAATTTTAAAAATTTTAACACTATGAATGTTTTATTTGTATGCAATTCAAATATGTGTAGATCTCCGCTGGCTGTTGGAGTTTTAAAGAAAAAACTTAATGAACGTAATCTGGAGGCAAAAGTTGAATCGGCAGGATTTGAGGCATTTTACATCAATGAACCACCTGAAAACAGAGCTGTTGAAGAAGGGCTAAAGCATAATATCGACATCTCTGATAATAAAGTACGACTTTTCTCAAGCGAGGACTTTAGTAAGTTTGACAAAATCTATGTAATGGATACGCTGGCTTACAGAAATGCTCTGTATTTTGCAAATGATGACAATGACAAAAGCAAGGTTGAGTTCCTTTTGAACCTTATCAAACCTGGTAGAAACGAATCTGTACCAGATCCGTTTTACAGAAAACTGGATGCTTGTGAGGAAACATTTTCAATAATGAACACAGCATGCGACAAAATTGCCGAAATAATTGCAAAAAGCAGAGTTAATTAATTTTGCTGATTTTGACACAGCCTCCTGATTACAACAAAATTGAAAAAGCAGCCGAAAGGATTAGATCTTACATCCACCGAACGCCTGTAATGGCTTCACATAACCTCAATAAAATGGTTGGGGCAGAGATTTTTTTTAAATGTGAAAATTTACAAAAAGCCGGGGCCTTTAAAACCAGAGGTGCTTGTAATGCAGTGTTTTTAATAGAAGATGCGGACTTAGAAAAAGGTGTATGCACTCATTCTTCAGGAAATCACGCTGCTGCTCTTGCACGGGCTGCCGCATTGCGAAATATAACGGCAGATATTGTTATGCCCGATAATTCATCAAAGGTGAAGATTGCAGCAGTAAAACAATATGGAGGCAAGATTACCTTTTGCTCACCAAATTTAAAATCCAGAGAAGACACGTTAAAAAAAGTAATTGAAAAGACAGGTGCACTCGAAATACATCCTTATAATGATTACAGGATTATCGCAGGTCAGGCAACAGCAGCAAAAGAGCTGATTGAGGATGTGGAAAATATGGATATCATTATGGCTCCTGTCGGAGGTGGAGGCTTGCTGAGTGGTACTGCCTTGTCTGCTTTTTATTATTCACCAAAAACCAAAGTTATTGCAGCAGAGCCGGCTGGTGCCGATGATGCATACAGGTCGTTTTATGAAGGAAAGTTTATCCCATCTGAGAATCCTGATACAATTGCCGACGGACTTCTGACCTCACTCGGAACCCTCACCTACCCGATTATCAAGAAGTATGTTGATGAAATTATCAGAGTTAAAGAGGAGAGCATAGTCAGAGCAATGAAGCTGATCTGGGAAAGGATGAAGATAATTGTAGAGCCTTCATCAGCAGTACCTTTTGCAGCAATTCTTGAAAATCAATCGAATTTTAAGAATAAAAGAATCGGGGTGATTCTGTCAGGAGGAAATGTTGATCTCGACAAGCTACCCTGGTATTTATAAATTCAGGGATACGATAAATTTCCTGGTATTTCTTCATATAGAACAGCAAAATAAAAATTATACCCTGTTTTGCAATTATTTGTAAATTTGTCGTCAATCCAATTTCAAAGTCATGAATAATATTGCAAAAAGCCTTGTCATTTTTTTAATTCTTTATCCAACAATTATTTTTTCTCAAACCGTCATTCCTGGAGGTGATGTTAGCGGTACGTGGACAAAAGCAAACTCTCCTTACCTGATCGAAGGCGAAATAACTGTCCCGGAAGATTTACAATTAGCAATTGAGTCCGGAGTTTTTATTGAATTCCAGGGGCATTATAAATTTATTATCAAAGGTAATATCTTGGCAAATGGTGAAATAAACGACACCATAACTTTTACAATAAACGATACAACCGGATTTTATAATATAAGCATTCCCGATGGTGGTTGGCATGGATTGCGATTCGTTGGGAATTACTCTTCCGACACATCGCAACTAAATTTCTGCAAGTTTCAATATGGAAAAGCAATGGGTGATGGATATAGTAATAAAACTGGTGGGGCAATTTATTCATCGTCATATAGCTCATTAACTAATCATTTACAAATCTCAAATTGCTGGTTTCAAAACAATACAGCAGAGTATGGTGGTGATGCCATATATATTAACTCAGACTATTTCTCATTAAATAATTGCAATATTTCAAATAATAGTGGCGGGAATACAATCTACTGTGTTGGATGCTATAATATTTTTATTTCCAACAATATTATAGTAAATAATTCAGGCCGTGCCATTTCAGGGGATCGATATCACGCAGAAATCATCAACAATATAATTTCCAATAATACTGGCGGTGGAATTGCTTTCTATTGCACATTCGGCGGACTTATTGCCAACAATACAATTTGCAATAATTTTACAAATGACGCAGGAGGTGGAATAAAAATTGAATCTAATTACGATGACATATTTTTAATCAATAACATTATTTATGGAAATAATGCCAATACAGGAGATCAAATCAGTTTTAGCATTCCGTATGGAGATTATAATTTCTTATACTATAACGATATTGAGGGTGGATTTGAAAATATTGCAGGAAATGATTTCATTACTGAATTTGAAAACAACATAGACACCGATCCGCTTTTCAATATGGTCAACCCTTATGATTTTTCTCTTCAGGAAACTTCACCATGCATAAATTCAGGTACACCTGATACTACAGGCTTAAACCTTCCAGATTATGATATTGTCGGAAACCCAAGAATTTATAATAATTCGATTGTTGACATGGGTGCTTACGAATTCCAGGGCGAGCCAACATTGCTTCCTGAGATAGGCATTATTAATCCCCCTTTCAATTTTGGCGCAGTTAAGCTTAACCAAAAATCAAAAGAATATCCACTATTAATATCCAATTATGGCAAAGCCCCTCTGGAAGTCAGCATTATATCTCCTGATGGATTTTGGATAAGACCCGGAGAGGATACAATCTTCGTACAGGAAATAGCTTCACTGACAATCAATCCGAAAAATGACACATTGCTCCAGATCGTATTTTTACCAACGGACACATTATTGCATATTGATTCGTTGCTTATTACATCCAACGATCAGGACGATCCTGTTACATATCTTACTCTTACCGGAACGGGAACAAATGAGTTTATTTTGGAGGGGACAATATCAAATGATTCAACGATTTGTGCAGATAAAATTTTAATAAATAACAACGTCTTTATTGAGCCGGGAGCAAAATTATCTATTTGTGCCGGAACAGAAATCGAATTTCTCAAGAATTACTCTTTTTCAATTTCAGGTATCCTTGAAGCTTTGGGGGAAACAGGAGATTCAATTTCATTTCAGATCACATCTGATTCTTCGTTTATAATTGACTCTATCCCTGAATATTGGGGTGGATTGCTATTTACAAATAGCGCCTCTGACGATTCTTCGAGACTAACACATTGCATTATCCAGAATATCCATAACTCAAAAAACGGGGCAATTTATTTAGATAACTATTCCAATTTAAGTATAACAAATTGTTACATAAAAAATAATAATTTCAATGCGATACCAATAGAGGATTCTATATATGGAATATCATGTTATCATTCGTCGCCATTTATCAATAATTGCATTATTGAAAATAATGGAAAAGGTGGTATTTATTGCAAATATTACTCATCTCCGATAATAGCTAACAGCATTATCACTAATCATACAGGCTACGGGATTTATTGCAAATTACATAGTAGTCCAAGCATCATTAAAAATACAATATCAGCTAATACCAAATCAGGAATTTTTTTAATTTCATCCTCTTCCACCATTATCGCAAACAATATATCTAATAACGGTTATACCGGAATATTTTTATCCGATTGTTATTCATCAATTATCTCAAACAATCTTATCAAAGAAAATGTCAGTTCAAACAATAAAGGTGGAATATTCTTTCAATCTAGTGACGCAACAATATTGGTAAATAACAACACAATTGTTCAAAATAAACCCTCAGGAATTTCAATTTTTGATTCATCGCCCTTTTTTCAAAACAACATAATTGAAAGCAATTATTATCAGGTATCGCTGGTTGGAAACTATTGTAATTCTGATTTCTATTACTGTAATATTGAAGGTGGCCTGGAATCTTTCAATATTGGCAGTTACGCAACTTATAATGGTATTTACGAAAACAACATTGATGCCGATCCAATGTTTTTAAATACAGGTGATTATCCATATATGATACAACCGGGTTCACCATGTATTGATGCGGGTAATCCCGACACTTCAGGAATGAATTTACCGGTTACCGATCTTGCCGGCAATCCGAGAGTCTATAATAACAGAGTTGATATTGGAGCTTATGAATATGGTATTTATCCACCGTACTTCACCTCCGAACCGATAGTGCTAGCAACCGTTAATGAAGAGTATGTTTATGAAATCATCGCAGTTGATCCAACTGGAAATCCTATAACTTTCGGTTTTGAAACTCTGCCTGACTGGCTTACTTTAAACACATCAGATACGAATTTTGCCTTGTTGACAGGAATTCCATTACCAGAAAATCTTGGCGAAAATGCTGTTGAGATTACTGTAAGCAATTCTATTTACGAGACTTCTCAATCATTTAATCTTAAGGTCACACCCGTTGGTATTGAGAAGTACCCGATTAGGCATTTTAAAATATCTCCAAACCCGTCGCGCGGGATATTTTATATTGAGGCCAATAAAAATATTGTTCTTCCTTATAAGGCTGAACTGCTTAATTACACTGGAAATTATTTAAAAACTTATGAGATTAATAGCAGGAAGTTTCTTGTCAATGCCGCTAATCTTCCAAAAGGGATTTACCTGCTCGAAATATTTTCCAACTCTAATAAATTCACTAAAAAAATTATCATTAAATAAAATTAATATCTCTCTCAAAACCTGTTAAATTATTATGAAAGGCAAACTATATCTAATACCCACATTCTTGTCCGAAACCGATCCGGAGAATGTTTTTCCCGGAATAAACACAAAGATTTTATCTTCTCTTGATATTTTTATTGTTGAGGAGCTAAGGACAGCAAGGCGGTTTCTCAGAAAAGTGGGCTTTAATAAGCCTTTTGAAGAAGTTACTCTTCACCTGCTGAATGAACATACCGACCTTTCTAAAATCGGCAATTATCTTGATGAAGCTGAAAAGGGAAAAGATATCGGGCTTTTTTCAGAGGCAGGAACACCTTGTATTGCAGATCCGGGTTCTGAAATTGTTAAGATTGCTCATAAAAGAGACATCAGGGTAGTTCCGCTAACCGGCCCCTCCTCCATTATGCTCGCACTTATGGCATCAGGATTCAATGGACAAAACTTCGCATTTATCGGTTATCTTCCTATCGATAAAAAAGAGGCTGCAAATAAAATCAGGCAACTCGAAAAAGCTATTTATCAAAATAATCAAACACAGATTTTTATTGAAACTCCGTATAGGAACAACAGGCTTTTTGAGATTTTGCTCAACACCTGTTCTGACAGCACTATGATTTGTGTAGCTTCCGACCTGACATCTGAGAAGGAGTTTATCAAAACACTTTCAGTTAGAGATTGGAAATACCAAAAACCTGATATTCATAAAATTCCTGCAGTTTTTTTGATGTATAAATAAGGATGAACTTTTACTATACTCTGCTGTTTTTAATTACCGAAAAAACATAAACAATGATAATAATTATTTCACCGGCAAAAACACTTGACTTCGCAGCTAAACCTGCAACCGAAAAATACTCTTTACCATTGTTTTCTGACATGTCAGAAAAGCTGGCTAAAGAGCTAAGAAAGTACTCTCCACCAAAACTGGAGAAGCTGATGAAGATAAGTCCGAAACTGGCAAATCTAAATTATGAAAGATACCAGGAGTGGCATCTGCCTTTTACACCGGAAAATTCAAAGCAGGCTCTGTTTGCTTTCCGGGGCGAAGTTTATACGGGAATTGATGCTGATACAATGACGGAGGAGGATATTGAGTTTGCTCAGAAGCATCTCAGAATTTTATCAGGATTGTACGGAATTCTGCGCCCGCTTGACCTTATTCAGGCCTACCGCCTTGAAATGGGCACACCACTAAAAACTGACAAGAACAAGGATTTATATCAATTCTGGGGTGATAAGCTCACAAACATTCTAACAAACGAGTTGGATAATGAACCCGGAAAAATTCTTATCAACCTGGCATCAAATGAATATTACAAAGCTCTTGATTCCAAAAAGCTGAATACAAGAATTATAACACCTGTTTTTAAGGATTTTAAAAACGGCAGCTATAAATTCCTTAGTGTTTATGGCAAGAAGGCGCGGGGACTAATGACCAGATTTATTATATCAAATAAAATTGATAATCCTGAAAACCTGAAGCTGTTCGACATTGATGGGTATTTTTTCAATGACAGGTTAAGCAATAGGGATGATTGGGTTTTTACACGCGGTTAATTATATTTACACATCTTGCATTTGTAAATATTTTATTGTACATTTGTAAGCTGTTAATCCTTAAATCAGCTGTTATGACACGCAAAAAAAGAGTTGTTATTTTAGAGGATAATCCCCTGAGCAATGCTCTGTTAACTTTGATTATGAAGAAAAAGGGATACGAAGTTTTCACTTATGAAAATCCCGAAATTTGCCCATTGCAACCAACTCCTGCCTGCCGCTGCAACGAAAACGAAAGATGTACAGATATCATTTTATCCGACCTCCATATGCCAGGTATGACCGGACTGGATTATTTCACAACACAGAGAGCCAAAGGTTGTAAATGCCAGAATCTGGGACTTGTCACCTCTGACATAAATATTGATGTTGCTCAAAGAGCAACAAGCCTTTCATGTCAATTATTTTCAAAACCTTTTGATATAAAGGAGTTATCAAGCTGGCTAAATAATATTGAACAGGATTTTGATGACAAAGTGACGCTCACTAACTG
>JAOZOC010000005.1:0-6935 GCA_029933495.1 Bacteroidales bacterium | reverse complement strand
TCTAATTCTGGTCACTATCTGTTGCTGTTCTGTTTTTCAAGTTTTTCTTAATAATATCTATTAATTATCATATTATTTATTTGTCCACATTCGGAATATTGATTTATTTTTGAAAAATATTAGATATTAACAGATGTCGAAGATAATAGTCAAAAATACAGCCTCTATAATATTGATTATCTATGTTTTACTATTTATGGTATTCAAAAAGCCTTATGAAGAGTGGGACAGGGTCATCAACAGCGATGGAAAAGGTTATTACGGTTATCTGACTGCTATCTTCATTTATCATGATCTGGATTACAAATTCATTGAAAGCTACGAAAAAGAATACTACCCTTCGGATAGATCCGTTTTTAAGGATTTCAGATATTCATTCAAAGGAGAAACAGTCAATAAATACTTTCCGGGACTCGCAATACTGTGGCTGCCATTTTTTCTTCTGGCGCATTTTCTTAGTTATCTGATTGGGTTCCCAACCGACGGTTATTCGATCATCTATCAATATTCCATTGCACTTGCAACACTATTCTACTTATGGCTTGGGCTTAAATTTCTTCAAAAACTGCTAATTCGTTTTAGTGCAAAAGATACCACCGCCTCCTTCATAACTTTCACTATTGCTTTCGGAACAAATATCATTTATTATGCTATTGTTGAGCCCTCAATGGCCCACATCTATAGCTTTGCACTTATAACGGGTTTTATCTATTTCTCCCTACGTGCTATTGAAGAAAACCGCACAAAATGGTATCTCCTTGCCACCCTTTGCTATGGTCTGACAATAATTATTCGTCCGACGAATGGCATTTTTATATTCATAATACCCTTTCTTGCAGGTAGTGCTGCAAAATTCACAGAATTTATCAACCGGTTTATTAATAACTCCAAATCACTTTTTTATTCTCTTCTTACCTTCACTCTGATTTTATTAATTCCACCCCTGATATGGTATACCCAAACAGGATATTTCTTTGTTTACACTTATGGAGAAGAGGGATTTGACTTTTTACATCCACATTTCTTTCAAATTCTTTTCAGTTATAATAAGGGGTGGTTTATTTATACTCCAATAGCTTTTGTTTCATTGTTTGGTTTTGCTGGTCTGTTTAAAGAGAATAAATTCAAATCTACAGTGCTGGCCTTATTGCTGATAATTCATATTTACATAACCTCATGCTGGTGGGTTTGGGATTACACATCAAAATTCAGCCAGAGGGTGTTTATTGATTTCTACGCAATTGTTGGTATTCTTCTTTTCTATCTGTTTAAACTTGTTGAATGGAAACCTATCCTCAGGAAATTATTAACGCTAATTATTGTATTGATGATTGGTATGAACCTGTTTCAATTTTACCAACATAGCAAATGGGTTTTTCCGTTCGGACATATCACAAAAGAGATTTACTGGGACTCATTTTTCAGACTGACACCCAGGGCAAAGGTCTATATCCCTGAAGAAGATATCGTTGAAACAAGAACTATTGAACATGATTTTGAATCATTAAAAAACTGGAACAACGAAGATAAGATTATTGACATTGATGGAAACAGAGTTATCAAAATTGATTCGGCTAACATTTACAGCGTGGAGTTTCGTGATTGGTTTGTCCCCTATTTCAGCACATCAAACAGAATTATAAAGGTTAGTGCCGATATATTGTCCAACCTAAAAAAGTCGGAAAGCGTTTTGATTGTTGAGTTTCAGGCCGGCAATATTACATATAGCTATAACCCTTTTTATCCGGGAGCATATAATATAAAAGACAAATGGACTCATGTTGAATTTGCGATTTACACACCGGAACCTATTACCAATGAAGACTTTGTAAAAGTATTCTTTTTTGATGCCTCTAAAAAGGAGACCCTCTATATCGATAATTTAAGAATTGAGTTTCTTTCAATCAAAGAGGGAGCAGAACATTTGGATGGAATTGACATCCCTGAATCAAAAATAATCAGTATTGCAACTTATAAAAATGATATGGAGAGTGCAAGAGGCTGGGGAAACTATAAAACAGTTACCAATACTAAAGCGCACCTGGGAAAAAAATCTTCCAGGGTTGACAATAAATCTCCGTACAGCATCTCTTTCGAAAAAGATATAAAAGAGTTCAATAACCTGTCCCAACTATACATTGTTGTCCACGCTTACGTGTTTTCCGAGAGCATACCATCAAATCCAAGGCTCATCATCAGTTTTTCAGCCGATGGTAAAATGAAAGAATACAAGGCCTTCTTTTTCAGAGACAAGATAGAGCCTGGGCACTGGTCGCCAGTGGAATACATTTTGCCTGCCCCCCGGCCTCTTTCAAAATATGAAAAGGTGAAAGTATATATCTGGAATCCAACACAAGATGAGGAAATTTTTATTGATGATATGAAGATAGAATTTATTTCGATAAAAAATGAAATTATTGATGAAAATGGAAAATAGATTATGAAAAAATCGATATTATATTCAATAGTCTTTTTGCTTCTTGTCGGATGTACAAATGTAGAAAAAAAGTATTACGACAATGGCAACTTAAAGTCAGAGATTCATCTAAAAGGAAAGGTTTATGACGGGAAGGCTGTCTGGTTTTACGAAAACGGCATAAGGCAATACGAGGTAAACTACAAGAATAACCAATTACAGGGCACAACCTACCGTTGGTTTCCCAACGGAAAAGTACAACATATTGATAATTACAAAGATAATCACCTTAACGGGGATTCTAAAGAGTTTGATATCAGAGGCAAATTAATAACAGAAAAGACATATCTAATGGACACTCTTAACGGTCCTTATCGTATGTTATACGAAAATGGTAAACCAAAAATAGAAGGCACTTACAAAGATGGCTTATTTGATGGCAAGTGGCTGTATTATGATAATTCAGGTAATGTGGTTGGAATAGGGATATATAACAGGGGAACCGGATCACAAAAGACATGGTATTCTAACGGGCAGCTTAAACATATTATTAACTACAAAAACAACCTAAAACAGGGAAAAGAAATTTGGTATAACCTTGATGGCACAATTCAAAAAGTAATTAATTATGATGAAGGAAGTTGAAAATTTTCAAATTGCTGTGTTAATACTCTATTATAAGTAGGCTTGGGTCTCATCTTCTCGAAATTTTATAAAAAAGAAGCAATAACTATTTTTTCATTAATTATTTTTCCTACTTTTGGCTCTTTGTTAAACAGCAAACAACAAAAGTGTTATTCTTTCGTTAATCTATGCGAATTATGTATCAATCGAGAATACTAAAAATTATTACTCCCAATAGCTTGATGTTTGACGTCTCATTTTTAAATATTTGTTGTACCAGAAAAGTAAATCACCAATTATATAAAATAATTACAAGATGAAAAAACAAATTTATATTGCCCTTAGCATTGTCGTTTTAGTAATTCTGGCTTTATGGTATTTTCTTGGAGGGGAGACCTCTTCAGTTGAAACCATTTCTACAGAAGTAAAAAGGGGCGAATTTAAAATAACCGTTACTACCACAGGAGAACTTGAGGCAAAAAATGCTGAAGAGATTAAGGGACCTGGCAACTTAAGGCAAATCAGAATTTATAATGTAAAAATTTCTGATCTGGTTCCGGATGGAACTGTTGTTGACTCTGGAGACTTTGTCGCTTCACTCGACAGGTCGGAACTGGAAGGGAAGATTAAGGATCAGGAGCTTGATATAGATAATGTTGAGACACAACTGATGAAAGTAAAGCTAGACACTGCACTCGAACTGAGAGGTTTACGAGATGCATTGATTAACCAAAAGTTTGCTCTTGAGGAGATAAAAATAAAGCTTGACCAGTCAAAATATGAACCCCCTACCACAATTAGACAGATTAACATCGAACTTGAAAAGGCAGAACGAAATTATAAACAATCTATTGACAACTACCAGCTTAAACTTAAAAAAAATGTAGCAAATGTTAAAGAGGTAAAAGCCAAACTTGCAAAATCAAACAGAAAATATCAGGATATGGTTGATGTTATGAGTAAGTTTACAATTTATGCACCTCGCCAGGGAATGGTTATTTACCGCAGGGACTGGAACGGTAAAAAAAGGGGTGTTGGCTCGGAGATAAACCCCTGGGACAATGTTGTTGCTACTTTGCCTGACCTTACAGATATGCTGTCAAAAACATATGTTAATGAAATCGACATTAGTAAAGTCAAAGTAGGACAGAGTGTTGAAATGGGAATAGACGCTTTTCCTGAAAAAAGTTTTACAGGAAAAGTCACTGAAGTTGCTAACATTGGCCAACAGCTTCCCGGGTCAAATGTTAAAGTCTTCGAGGTTGTTATTAGTGTTAATGAATATGACTCTGTAATGCGTCCGGCAATGACAACTAAAAATGTAATTATAACAGATATAATTGACAGCGTTCTGTTTATACCTATTGAATGTCTTTATAATATAGATAGTATAACGTACGTAGTTTCTGCCAGCAAAAGAAAACAGGTTATTATTGGAAAAAGTAATGATACAGAAATGATTATCAAGGCTGGTCTTGAAGAAGGCGATGAAGTATATCTTATCCCTCCTGAGGGTTATAAGGATTTTAAACTTGTCAGAATTGATGATGATATCCTTGAAGTGTATAGGGAAGAAGAAAGACAAAAGAAATTGCTGAAGATAAAAAATGACAGTATCAGAGCAGCTAAACAGATGGAGAATAAAATGAATAACGGAATGCCTCCGGGAGGGAGGAAGATGATGATGAGAGGAAGAGGGAAGCAGTAGAGTTGAGATGTAAGACACGAAGACTTTTAGCTTGAAAGTGAGTTAATTGGATTATAAGTGGAGATTGAAAAATTGTTTAGTATTATGACATTAAATATACAAAATATTAATCTTGAAAAAAAATCACTTTGGAAAGATACTTTCAAATAATAAACATCGCCCTTGAGGCTGTTTTTGCCAACAGATTCCGCTCTATACTTACAGCTCTCGGCATTATCTTTGGAGTAGCTGCAGTGATAGCGATGATGGCGATTGGTAATGGAGCTCAAAAGGAAATCCTTGACCAGATAAAACTTGTTGGGGTAAACAATATTATTATCACTCCAATAATTGAGAAGTCATCGGGAGCGAGTAGTGAAGATGACCCAGCTCAGACACAAACAAAAAAGTTTTCGCCCGGACTGTCATTGAAGGATGCAGAGAGTATTAAATCAATTATTCCTTCTGTTGAAAGAGTTTGCCCCGAAGTTATTTACGAAACCTTTATCCTTAAAGGTGGCATTACAACATCAGCGACACTTAGCGGAGTGACACCTGATTATTATGATGTTTTCAACCTGAAACTTCAAAAAGGGCTTATGTTTACCGATAACCAGCTTAAATCAGGAGATGCAGTTTGTATTATCGGGCCAAATATTGCCTCTAAATTCTTTCCCGATGAAGACCCTATTGAAAAGCATATTAAATGCGGGAATCTTTGGCTAAAAGTTATCGGTGTACTGGAAAGCAGAAAAATGGGAACCGGTTCAGAAGACCTTGGAATAACTAACTCAAACATTAATATTTACGCCCCAATAAATACAATCTTTTTACGGTATAAAGACAGGTCGGTAGTAACCAAGGCATCGTTGCAAAGTGGAGGGTCAACTGTTGTATTTATGGGTGGAGGGGTTGCTTTTAGTTCTAGCTCAGGCTCATCAGGAGATGAAAGCTCTAACAATCATCAGGTTGATAAAATCACTGTCCAGGTAAAAGAGAGCAGCCAGCTAAAGGCAACAGTCCAAATTCTGGATAAAATGCTTAAACGGCGTCACTCTGGTGTTGAAGACTTCCAGATTAAAGTGCCTGAACTTCTCCTGAAACAGGAACAGCGCACTAAAGATATCTTCAATATTGTACTCGGTGCCATTGCCAGTATTTCACTGATTGTTGGAGGTATAGGAATTATGAACATCATGCTTGCTTCCGTGATGGAACGCATACGAGAAATTGGTGTAAGGCGGGCAACAGGAGCCACAAAGCAAGATATTGTTTTCCAGTTTCTGGCCGAAGCTATCCTAATAAGTATTTCAGGTGGCCTCATTGGAATTATCCTTGGTATATCTATATCCAAAATAATAATGAAAGCCACTGACATCCTGACTATCGTCTCCCCGATATCAATTGTAGTGTCCTTTGGAGTCTCCGTAGCAGTAGGAATTATTTTCGGATATATGCCAGCGAAACGTGCTGCAGAACAAGATCCTGTGGAATCATTGAGACACGATTAACATTAATTTCAAGAATCTGTTTTTTTGAATAATAATCCTAAAATAAATAAACTACTTATATCTACCGCCTATCTTGGGACTGTTGAATATTTTTCTGCTATCATTCAGCATAATCAGGTTATCATTGATGACGGCGAACATTACATTAAACAGACCTACAGAAACAGATGTGAGATTTACGCAACAAGTGGAAAATTATCTTTAATAATTCCGGTTATCAAGGTAAATGGTAATCATACAAAAATAAAGGATATCAGGATTGCATATACCGAGCAATGGCAGAAAGTTCACTGGAGAGCCATTGTTTCAGCTTATAACCAATCACCATTCTTTCTCTATTACAGAGATGACCTTGAAGGTTTTTATTTAAATAAGTTTGACTATTTACTGGATTTTAATCTAAGAATTACAGAGACTGTTTTAAGCCTACTTGGGCTCGACAATAAGATTGAAAAATCTGTAGGATATATTGAAAAGAAGGACTCTGACAGACTTGACCTCCGAAACCATTTCAGTCCCAAAAAAAAGCCTGCAACAGCGATACCGGAGTATGTTCAGGTCTTTTCTGATAAACACGGCTTTATTTCAAATCTGAGTATTATTGACCTTCTGTTTAATGAAGGTCCAAATGCCTGTGACTATTTGGAAATTTTAAATCTTCATTAATATTTTTACCTACTTTTGCGCCTTGTTTTTA
>JAOZOC010000004.1 GCA_029933495.1 Bacteroidales bacterium | reverse complement strand
GATGGGTACAAAAATCGAGAGACCTCGGAGGGATGACCTTTATTGATCTGCGTGACAGATATGGGATTACACAACTTGTGTTTAATATGGAAACCGATGCCGCACTTTGCGAAAAAGCACGTAAACTGGGAAGGGAATTCGTGATTAAGCTTACAGGGGAGGTTGCCGAAAGAAGTAATAAAAACCCCAAAATGCCAACCGGAGATATTGAAATAATTGTGAGAGAGTTTGAAATTCTGAACGAATCGAAAACACCTCCTTTCACAATTGAAGACAACACCGACGGAGGTGATGAACTCAGGATGAAATACCGTTATCTCGATCTTCGACGTAATCCGGTAAAGCAAAATCTTGCCCTTCGCCATAAAGTATCGATTGAAACCCGCAAGTATCTTGATTCCGAGCAGTTTTTTGAAATAGAAACTCCTTTTTTGATAAAATCCACACCAGAAGGAGCGCGTGATTTTGTAGTTCCTTCGAGGATGCACACCGGACAGTTTTATGCCTTGCCACAATCACCTCAAACATTTAAACAATTGTTGATGGTGGCCGGTTACGACCGTTATTTTCAACTGGTTCGCTGCTTCAGGGATGAAGACCTGCGTGCCGACCGTCAACCGGAATTTACTCAGATTGACTGTGAGATGTCGTTTGTGACACAGGAGGATATTCTTAATACCTTTGAAGGACTTGCAAAACATCTTTTTAAAACGGTAAAAGGAATTGAAATTGATGAGTTCCCCAGAATATCGTATGATGATGCCATGAAATACTATGGCTCTGACAAACCTGATATCCGTTTCGGGATGAAATTCATTGAGCTTAATGACCTTGTAAAAGGAGAAGGTTTTGTAGTGTTTGATAATGCTGAACTTGTTGTAGGTATTAATGCAAATGGCTGTGGGAACTATTCAAGAAAACAATTAGACAAGTTGACTGATTTTGTAAGAAAACCGCAAATTGGGGCCCAGGGGCTTGTTTATGTTAAATATAATGAAGATGGAACTTTCAAATCATCGGTGGATAAATTTTTTGATAAGGATGCATTGAAGAGTTGGGCTGAAAAATTTGATTCAAAGCCCGGTGACCTGATGCTGATTTTGGCAGGCGATACTGACAAAACGCGTAAAGCACTCAATGAATTGCGTCTTGAAATGGGCAATCGTCTTGAACTTAGAAATGCGGATGTGTATAAGCCACTTTGGGTAGTTGATTTTCCGTTACTCGAATGGAATGAAGATTCTGAGCGCTGGCATGCTATGCACCACCCGTTTACTTCACCAAAGCAGGAAGATATTGAATTGATAAATACTGATCCGGGGAAAGTAAGAGCAAATGCTTATGATATGGTTATAAATGGTGTCGAGATTGGTGGTGGCTCCATAAGAATACATAATAAGGATTTACAAAAGCGGATGTTTAAATTACTTGGTTTTACTGATGAGGAAGCGCAAAGTCAATTCGGTTTCCTGATGAATGCCTTTGAATACGGTGCTCCGCCTCACGGTGGTATTGCTCTTGGTTTCGACAGGCTAGTAGCTCTTTTCGGAGGCTCTGATTCTATCCGCGATTATATTGCCTTCCCTAAAAATAATGCCGGACGTGATGTTATGATTGATTCACCTTCAGGAATTTCTGATGAGCAGTTGGATGAGTTGGGGTTGAAGGTGGTTAAATAGAGCCCAGACTATCAAAATAAGTATGGTAGTCTGTAAATTTGAACAGAATTTAAATGATTTACTTATACAGTAAATCCCAGATTCCCTCAAACATTGTCCACTTATCATTTTCTGAATCAAAGTAGAAGGTAATCAGGCGATGCTTTAGTTCGGGATTTTCCTGTAGAAAATCTTCATATTTATCTGAAGTAATATAATTGGAAATAGCAAAAGCAGATTCATTTTTTCCAACCCAGACAAACTTTTGTGATTCTATATTACTGCGAGTCTTTGAAGCAAGCCGCTGAACAGGTTCATTATCATAATCTCCTATCAACACGATATAATCCTTATCTTTTTCGTTTATAAATGAAGAGATAAAGTCATAATAATTAGCATCCATATCCTTCCACTTCCGTTTAAAATCCTTAAAAATAAGAGTTTCTTTTATTCCCTCCTGATTATTTAATTTTAGTGAAACAAGCTTCACCTTAGTAAGTTCTCCGCTTTCCCGAATTCCAATTTGGATTTGATAATCTCCTTTTTCCAATTCTCCTGAAAGTTTACTTTTCTTTTTATCATAACTGAGTTGACGATCATTAATATAAAAAATACCCCCTTTGAAAATCGTTGTGGAAATATTACCAGGATTGATTGTTACAGGTTGCTCGGAATCATCAACAAGATCAAACTCAACAGGAATTAATATTGAAGCATTCTTATCCTGTGGTTTTGAAAAACTATTTTCAACAACATTATAGTTCTTCCATACTTCATCAGACATTACTGTTATCGTTGATGGAATCCGACTGTATGAAGCAGGTATATGATTTGCTCGCAACACATAGCAACATAATGTTTTGAACTGAAAATCCTGCAAATAATCAGCTTCCAATAATTTATCAAGAGAAAGCAATCCTTTAGGGGCCTTTTCTCCATCAATTTTATGCTTTGAATGCAGCATACTAATTAGCTCTGATATTCTTTTTGTTGTATCATTACTTGTTGGAATTTTATACTTTAGCGGAACCCGAACCATTGGCAGAATTTCATAATGAACACTAGGTGTAAGCAAGCCAGGTAGTATGTTATCAGCAATTTCAGAATTCTTCAATTCTATGAAAGTATCATAAATATTTTGCCACTGAACCTGATTTGCCTGCCAGAGAAACTTCTGATCAATTTTTAAAATATTGCTCCAGAAATCAACTTTGATATTATCATTATCTTTGATAAAATTCAGCAGTTCCTGCTTGTTATTCCTGCTGTTAACAAATACTGTTGCAAAATCAGGACTATCTTGTGGTGCAAAATCAGGAATTTCTTGAGATTGAATCTTTTTAATAAGGTCATTATATTTCTCCTCAGATATTTTCTTTCTCTCTGCAAAAAACTCTGGGTCATCTTTTCTGATGCCGGTAGCTTCCGGAAATTTGAAAACAAAATCTTCATTTTTCCATCCTTTATCATTTAAAATGAGGTTGAATTTGGCAGAGGTTTCTCCATAAAGAACATTAATGTATGCAAACAGACTGTCTTTATGGGCAACTGCCAGAAAACCACCTCTGCTAATATTTATGGATGCTATTCCGAGGCTATCTGCCTGAATTCCCACCAGGGATAAAAACATTGAGAAATTGAAAGCAAAGATATTTACAAATGCACTATCAGCCGGATTACCATCTTTATCAATTATTTGAAATTTGATATCACGCGTTTTCTGATAATATCGTGTTGAATTAACATAGTTATTATTGACTGATTTAACAATAACATCGTCCTCACTATCAGGAAAACTACTGCGAGCCAATACCAGAAGAGCTTTTGTTACTGATCCGGAAAACCATGTAGAATTTAGATAATAATCAGGTTGAGCATTCTCAACATATTGCCATCGTCCATCAACAAACACTTCTGTCCATGCATGATTATTATCGGTGTGAGCCCACCTTGGGGTCCAGGCAGGTCGGGCAGGAATACCAATAGTTCTACAAGCTGAAACGAAAAAAACCTGCATCTCCCCACATCGTCCTAAATTACTTTTCTCAAGAATTGAAAGTGGATCCTGTGTTCTGCTTGATGTTGAAAGAAACATCAAATTTTCTCTGCACCACAGATTTATTTCACGAATTCTCTCTTCTATATCAGGATACTTTGTTACATAATCCAGCAGTCCAAGGTCTGAGAACACCTTACGATAATTTGTTAGTTTTTCGTGAGAAACGGTTGTCTTAATAATATATGACAAAACAAATTCATCTGTATATTTTTCATAATCCTCCATCCGCATCAACTCTTTCACAACCATATAATTATCCAGAAAATCACCAGGGTCTGCATCCCATAATTTTGCATTATTCTCTGTAGATATCATATATGCCATAATGCCATCAGAATACTCTGTCAAAAAGTTTTTATATATTATCTGAATATTCTCAGGAAGAGGTTCAATATTTTTCTGAGCACTCTTGGTTAATGTGTTTATTAGGGCTTGCTCAATAGTAAAAGCACCGAATAAAGATGAAGGTATAATTGTTAGAGAGAAGAAAAATATTATTATTTTCATTAGTTTTTTATTGCAAAGTTAGATTTATCCTTTGCTATTGATGGGCAAGCCAATCCTACCTGCTCCAATCACTCTTTTTTCGATTTGAATGAATAAGCAAAGATTACTACACCAGCAATTATAAACGGAATGCTTAGTAACTGCCCCATATTTAATACCATTGTTTTTTCAAACTCTACCTGAGGTTCTTTTATAAATTCAATGAGAAACCTGCTGCCAAAAAGAATCATTAGAAATAGACCAAAAAGATAACCGCTATTCAATTTAGGCCACTTTTTCATATAAATATAGTATAGCAAGACAAACAAAAACAGATAGGTTAATGCTTCATATATTTGAGTAGGGTGCTTTGGAATGGTTTCGCCCCACCTTGTAAAAATAAATCCCCAGGGAAGATTAGTGGCATCACCATAAATCTCCGAATTCATCAGATTGCCCGTTCTAACGAATACGGCTGCAATCGAAACCACAATAACTATTCTGTCCAATATCCACATATATGGTTTTTTTGCCTTTCGGGAAAAAAGCCATAACGCAACAAGAATACCAATTGATGCTCCATGACTGGCCAGCCCGCCTTTCCATATCATTAAAATCTCAAGAGGATGTTTCAGATAATACTCCGGCTCGTAAAATAGACAATGCCCAAGACGAGCCCCGACAACAACCCCGATAACCATATATGTGGTAAGTGAATCCAGGAGTTCATGTTTTATATTTTCGTGCTTGAATATTTTATCCATTATTAAATAGCTAACCACAAACCCCATAGCAAACAGAAGTCCGTACCAGCGCACGGCAAAACTGCCAATCCTGAAAATTTCAGGATCAACTGTCCAAACGATATAACTTAGTGTTGTCATAAAAATAAATTGAGGGTGCAAAGATAGCAATTTGTTATCCAAATATTAGTTAACGACCAATTCTATTTAATAGTACAGTAATTCTTTCTTTTAAAATAGCACCGTCAGAAACCAATCTGATTCCTGCAAATTTTGTCGCTTCGTAAATTGCCTTGTGTAAATCAAATTTATTTTGTGGCAAGCTATAGAAAATGCCGTTTTTAAGAAACCGCTTAGCAAGATATTCCTGCTCTGTTTGTCCCGGAGTTGGTATCAGTATCGCTTTTTTGCCAAGTGCTGCAATGTCCATTATTGTTGAATGCCCGGCTCTTGTGATTATTAAATTTGTATTCCGAAGATACTTTTCTATCTCCTCGCTTTCCAAATGGGAGAAAACTTTTATTTTTTCATCAGCATAACCCTTTTTATTTTCTTCGGTTTTGCCTTTCAAAATAACACAGTTGTATTCAGAATTTTTAATCTGTTTTATAATTATATTCTCAAGGATAGTGCGCTGCGGTTCAGGACCTGAGAGCATCACAAGAATGTCGGATTTGTAATTTTCATCCGGTTTATATTTATCACTTCCTTCCTTATTATCAGTAAATCTGGATAAAGGTCCAATGAAAAATGCGTTTTCAGGAAGTGGATAATTGTGTGACAGGTCGCCGGTCAACGATTTACCATTCTCAGTATCAGGTATCCAGCACTCGTTATATTTTAATATATATGATAAGTTTATTTTATGCAATACTTGTTCAACAATCTTTGGGCCTTTTATCATCAATTGATGTGTTATAAAAACTGATGGAATGCGTTTTGTCCATAACCCGAAACGATTGTCAGAGATAACGGCATCAGGTCTTATTTCATCAATGAGTTTGTCAAGATACCTGTTCTCCTCTTTAATCTTTTTTAAAATCCCCGGTGCTGAAGCAGCCATTTTCAGAGCCATATTGCCGTTTGAAGGATACTGAACCTCATAACCCGGAAATTTAACAAAGGGAAGCCCTGGGAATTCCTTTTTTAGAAAAGCCAGGGGTCGATTATCAGCTCCAACAATAACATCTGCACCCTGCCTCAGTAATTCTCGGATAACGGGAACATCCCTTGTGGCATGACCTATTCCCCAGTCAAGAGGACAAACTAAAATCTTTGGCTTTTGTTTCAATACAATATCCGTTTTTTTGACAAAAGTAATGTTATTTTTTTTTAATTTTGACCTTCCAAATTTAACAAAATTGCTTTTATACAGAATAGGCATAACATTGATTCCCGGCGTTGGCGATGTAAACGGAAAGAAACTGATTTCTTATTGTGGCAGCCCTGAAGCTGTTTTCAGGGAGAAGCGAAAAGCCCTGATGAAGATTCCTGGTATTGGCGAAGCTACAGTCAGTTCTATCCTGTCGCAAAAGGTTCTTGAGCGTGCAGAGAAAGAAATGGCATTTATTGAAAAGTATAATATTCAGTCTCTTTATTATACAGATAAAGAGTACCCATTGCGATTGAGACATTGCATTGACAGTCCCATTCTTCTTTATTATAAGGGAAATGCCAATTTAAATGCAGAAAAAGTTGTTGGTATAGTGGGGACAAGAAGAGCAACTGAGTATGGCAAGGAGAGCTGTAAAAAAATTGTTGAGGGTCTTGCAGATATTGGTGTTCTTGTTGTAAGTGGATTGGCTTATGGGATAGATACATGCAGCCATGAAGCAGCGCTAAAAAACAATCTTAAAACGGTCGGAGTTGTAGCCCACGGTCTCGACCGTATTTATCCTTCTGATAATAAATCTTTAGCAATAAAAATGCAAAACGATGGCGGAATAATAACTGAGTTTTTGTCTGAATCTATTCCCGACAGAGAAAATTTTCCCCAGAGGAACAGAATAATAGCCGGAATGGTTGATGCACTTGTTGTTGTTGAATCTGCAAAAAGAGGTGGTGCATTAATAACTGCTGATATTGCAAATTCATATAACAGGGATGTCTTTGCAGTACCCGGTGATATTGACAATAAATATTCAGAAGGGTGCAATCTGTTTATTAAAACAAATCGTGCTGCATTAATCCAATCTGCCGATGACATAAAATATGTGATGCGTTGGGAAACCGAATCTAAAAAACCACCAAGGCAACGTAAATTGTTTATAGAGCTTTCAGATGATGAGATAATACTGATGGATATTTTGAAAGATATGAATCAGGCTAATATTGATTATCTCGTAAAGAACTCAAAACTAACACCAAGTAAAGTGGCATCTGCATTACTTAATCTTGAGTTTGAAGGGGTTGTTAAAAGCTTGCCCGGAAAGATTTATAAGATGATTTAGAAAGGTTATCACCAATCTTCAGTCGGCAGTTAGCATTTTCGACCTTGTAAACTGTATCTAAAATTGGGTACTAACTTCAAGAACTATTCTACCCAAACTACAACTTCTTAATCCTCTTGTATTCCACATTAATTTCAACTGCCTTATAGAAAAGAAGCAGTACGACTATTAGCGCCCCGATACTGAAGAAAATCAACAGCTTAATATCATTGGTTCTAAAACAGAACTCATATAAAGCGTGAAAAAATACAGCTCCGAAAAGACCTGTCATTGAATCGATGAATTTATTTTCACGTGACTTGGCCATACCAACAAAAAATCCAAGAATTATGGCGAAAACTACATTTGCGAAAACCATCGTGATTGCATAGAAAAAGTCAACTTCCCCATAAAAAGGAAGCGTGAAGTACAACACATTCGACATAAAAGAGAAACCAAGAGCAATCATAATTGAATATGTGATTGAGTCAAGCGGGCCGTAAAAATTATTTTTAGGAAAAGCAAAAAATCTCAAAACAAGATATTTCCCATATTCAGAGCCAAAACCACTTATAACGAATGAGTAAAAGAAAATCCTTCTAAGGTTTGTAAGGTCAGAAAGGCCATACCAATATGCAATTGTCTGAAAGATAAATACAATAACAATACTTGCCATTCCCCAGAGGAAACTGTGAAACAGACCAATGAAAATTTCTTTTCCCTGGCGATATCTGACAAAATAGTAAAGTAATATTGCCAGAACAAGACTTAATGCGAGTGATATAATGTAATTGAGTGCCATTTTTTTAATGTTTTAACTGCCAAATATACTACCTACATCTCAGACTTTAAGAATTTTATTAAAGAAATATTATATTTAGTCTAAATAATAATATCTAATTGACTGATTATCTGTTATTTTTCCTGTTAAAAATTTCTGTTTGTCTTCTTATCGACTCTTCGTGTACAACCTCAAGGATTTGCTGTAAAAATTTTTTATTCAACCCAGATTTGATTCCTGTTCTTAATCTATTGATTACAAGGTTATTCCATCGTTCAAGTTGAAGTATGGTAATGTTGTTATTTCTTTTATATTTACCAATTTCGTCAATAACATACATTCTCCTGGCAATAATATTTAAAAGTTCAGCATCCAGTTTATCAATTTCTGTTCTCAGCTCTTCAAGTTTTGTTTCAAACTCCACATTACCCTCTCGCTCTCTGATTACCAGAGTTGAAAGGAGCTTTTCCAAATCTTCGGGTGTGACCTGTTGCTCTTTGTCTGTCAAAGCTATATCAGGATTAATGTGCGATTCCAGCATCAAACCATTCATTTCAAGGTCAAGGGCTTTCTGAGCAACTTCCTTCAATGTATTACGCTGGCCACAAATATGACTCGGGTCGCAAATAACCGGAAGCTCAGGAAAAATACGTTTAAGTTCAATCGGTATCTCCCACATAGGCGCATTTCTGAAAGGAGTCTTTTCAAAAAAGTAGAAACCACGATGAATGGCTATAAGTTTTGAGATACCGGCCTTGTTGAACCGCTCTAAAGCACCAATCCAGAGGTCAATATCGGGATTCACCGGATTTTTTATCATTACCGGAATGTTCGTTCCCTCCAAAGCCGAAGCAAGTTCGTGAACCGAAAACGGATTGACAACCGTCCGTGCTCCAATCCATAAAATGTCAACTTTATGCTTTAAGGCCAGCTCAATATGATGAGGATTTGCAACTTCAACCGTTGTCAGCAGTCCGGTCTCTTTCTTTACACTATTCAACCAAACCAAACCTTTTTCGCCGACACCTTCAAAGCCACCCGGTCTTGTTCTTGGTTTCCATATACCTGCCCTGAATATTTTCACCTGAGAAACTTCCGCAAGTTTTCGTGCTGTTGCTAAAACCTGTTCTTCCGTTTCAGCACTGCAAGGCCCGCTTATTACAAGAGGAAATCCTTTCGTATCAATCCAGCCGGAAAGAGGTAATATGTCAAGATTATAACCCATTTAGGCTGCAAAATTAGTTAAATAAACGGAAATCGGTTTAACCGTTAAAGGTATTTAGAAAATTCTTCCGGCTAATGTTTCCGAACTCTGCCGCAAAAGCTCAGGTGAATATGAGCCTAACACAACAAATTTAGTAACACAAAAGGGTGCAAATTCAAAATCTAATTTTGAATTTGCACCCTTTTCACTATTTAATTCAACAAAATACTCTATTTAAAAGCACCTGTATTTTAAAATTCTCCAACAATTATTGTTGTGTTTGCATCTCAATCCCACCTCATTTTTTTTTACTTTCAGATAGAATAGAAAAAGTCACTATTTTTGCAAACCTTTTTTTAAGTTAAAAACAGATAATGAATAAAATGGACGACTTGAAACGAACTAAGATTATTGATTTACTTGACTCCAATGAGTTTGGGAAAATCAAAAAGGTTATGGGCTGGGTACGTACACGCCGTGGGAGCAAGAATGTTGCTTTTATTGCTATGAACGATGGCTCAACCATAAAGAATATTCAGATTGTTGTTGATTTCGAAATTATTGATGAAGAGCTTATTCAGCGTATTCATAGCGGAGCCGCAATTGAGGTTATTGGAGAGCTTATTGAGTCACCAGGTAGTGGACAAAAGGTAGAGGTCAAGGCAAATATTCTGAATATTCTTGGTGAAGCTGATCCCGATGAATATCCATTACAACCGAAAAAGCATTCGTTGGAATTTTTGCGTGAGAAAGCACATTTGCGTTTCAGAACAAATACTTTTAGCGCTATCTTTCGTATCAGGCACGCTATGATCTTTGCCGTTCATAAGTTTTTTAATGACAGGGGATTTTTTAATATTCACACACCAATAATCACGGCATCGGATGCAGAAGGAGCCGGTGAGATGTTCCGTGTTACAACTCTTGAAATGAAGAACTTGCCTTTTAATGAGGATGGTGATATTGATTACAAACAGGACTTCTTCGCAAAGGAGACTAATCTTACTGTGTCAGGACAGCTTGAGGCTGAGCTTGCAGCACTGGCGTTGTCAGAGGTTTATACTTTCGGCCCGACTTTCAGGGCTGAAAATTCTAATACATCACGTCATCTTGCCGAATTCTGGATGATAGAGCCGGAGGCCGCATTTTATGACATTAATGATAATATGGACCTTGCAGAGGATATGCTTAAATATATGACAAAGTATGCACTGGATAATTGTGTTGATGATCTTGAATTCCTTAGTAAGCGTCTTTCTGATGAGGAAAAAAATAAAAAACAGGAGGATCGCTCGGGAATGGAGCTAATAGAAAAACTGAATTTTGTTCTTGAAAATGATTTTGAAAGAATTACATATACTGAGGCGTTTGATATCCTGAGAAATTCAAAACCAAACAAGAAAAAGCGATTTCAGTATCTGATTAAAGAGTGGGGTGCAGATTTTCAATCGGAGCACGAGCGTTATCTTGTTGAGAAACATTTTAAGAAGCCAGTTATTGTTACGGATTATCCGAAAGTAATAAAAGCTTTTTATATGAAACTGAATGATGATGACAATACTGTGAGGGCAATGGATATACTGTTTCCGCAGATCGGTGAGATAGTTGGCGGATCACAAAGAGAGGAAAATTATGACAAGCTAGTGAAACGAATGAACGAAATGAACGTACCAGAAAAGGAGATGTGGTGGTATTTGGAAACCAGAAAATTTGGTTCTGTGCCACACAGCGGATTTGGTCTTGGTTTTGAAAGGTTTATTCAATTCATAACGGGTATGGGGAATATCAGAGATGTAATACCTTTTCCGAGAACTCCGCAGAATGCAGAATTTTAATAAAAGTTGGTCTATAATGAATAAAAATTCGTATATTTGTTCGATTAAATAGCACTATGATTAAACAACTGACATGTTAAGCCAGAGATTACAACAGAAGCTACTACAAAAGCTTTCACCTCAGCAAATACTGTTGATGAAACTGCTTCAGGTACCTACTGTGGCGCTTGAGCAGAGGATAAAACAGGAGATTGAGGAGAATCCGGCACTGGAGGAGACTAATGATGCTGATGACCTTGCTGAATTAACTCAGGATTTTGATGAATCAACACCTGGTGATACTGGCGAAACTGAAAATACAGAAGAAACTGAAGAGATAAATAAGGACGATGAGTTTGACCTCGATGATTATCTCCTGGATGATGACGATGTTCCTACATATAAGGTTAGTGTAAATAATACAAGTCCAGATGATGAGCGCAAGGAAGTTCCTTTTGTGTCAGGAACAACTTTCCACGATTTGCTTCATTCACAGTTAGGACTTCGTGATTTTGATGAAAAGCAATTGATTATTGCAAAGACAATCATTGGAAATCTTGATGACTCTGGCTATCTTCAAAGAGACCTGGATGCAATGGTTGATGATCTTGCCTTTTCGCAAAATATTCAAACCACAAAGGAAGAAATACTTGAAGTACTTGAGGTCGTTCAGGAGCTTGATCCTCCAGGTGTGGGGGCGAGAAATCTGCAGGAATGCCTTTTACTACAGCTCAGAAGAATAGAATCTCCGGATGATGCTGTTATGGCTGCAATTCAAATACTCGAAAGACACTTTAATGAATTTACAAAAAAGCATTACAGTAAAATAATTAAAAAAGCCAGAATATCAGAAGAGGAATTGAAAGGTGCAATAGAAGAGATATTGAAACTTAATCCCAAACCCGGGAATTCACTGAATGAAACAACGAAAACAAATCATTATATTATTCCTGACTTCATTATTTACAATAATAACGGTGGTCTTGAGCTTCAGCTTAACTCAAGAAATGCACCGGAATTAAGACTTAATAAGACCTATGTTGAAATGCTTGAAGCTTATTCAAACAGTAAGGATAAGAAAAAGCATAAAGATACACTTACATTTGTAAAACAAAAAATTGATTCTGCAAAATGGTTCATTGATGCTATAATACAAAGACAAAACACGCTTTATACCACAATGGATGCAATAATGAATTATCAGAGGAGTTATTTTCTGACAGGAGATGAGACAAAACTGCGGCCAATGATTCTAAAGGATATTGCCGAAATTGTTAATCTTGATATTTCAACAATTTCGCGGGTTGCAAACAGCAAATATGTGCAGACTCCTTTCGGAACATTTCTTTTAAAAAGCTTTTTTTCCGAGTCGATGCAGAAGGAAGACGGTGAAGAGGTATCTACACGCGAAATTAAAAAAATACTTACTGATTGCATTGATAATGAAGATAAGAGTAAACCTTTGACTGATGAGTTGCTGACAAAAATTCTGAAAGATAAAGGATATAGCATCGCCCGCCGTACTGTTGCAAAATACAGAGAGCAGCTTAGTATTCCGGTTGCAAGACTTAGAAAAGAGATTTAATATGGAACAAAAAATTGCAAAAGTAATTTCGGTGGCTTTGCATCCTCTGCTATTACCGACTTACACTTTTGTTATACTTTTCAGTCTGAATTATTATTTCTCCATTATTATACCTTACCAGGTTAAATACCTGATAGTTGGAATAATATTTATAACAACATTTTTGATCCCTGTGTCATTTGTATTGATTATGCTGCGCCGGAAAATGATTGGGTCATTAAGGATGGAAAGTCGTGATGAGAGACTTTCGCCTCTGGTAGTTTCTGCTATCTTTGTTTTTCTTTCCTGGTACATGATTAGTCAATTGAATATATCACAGATGTATCCTCTTTTTTTACTTGGATCAGGAATTGCGATAATCGCAGCTATACTAATTAATTTTAAAGAAAAAATAAGTTTGCATATGGTTGGAATAGGGGGGATGCTTGGCACATTTATCGGAGTTTCGCTCCGGTTCAACGCTGATATGATTTATATTATCACTATAATAGTGTTGGTTTCCGGATTAGTTGGTTTTGCACGGCTTGCCCTTAATACACATACACAATCAGAAGTTTATAAGGGGTTTTTTACCGGACTTTTGATAATGATTAGTGTGTTTTTAATATTTTAAAAATTACTTTAGATATTAAGCCGCATTGCAAATTCTGGTAATATTCAGTTCCTGATTTGTGGGGCTTCATAAAGCGATGTCTAATACGGCATCAAAGAAATACCAATTGAAATGGGATACATTTCAGGCCCTTTGCCTTTATCAAATACTGAAGAAAGTTGATAATATCCCCAAAAATTCAGCCATTTATATCCAAGCCTCATAGAGACTCCGTATCTGAATTTGGAAACATTAGGGATTCTTGTCTTTTTGTAAATAACCAACTTGTTATTATCATTAGGAAGGTAGTCATCCCCTTTATATTTTGTGAAAGCTGTCATCAGAAATCCAAATTTAATTCCAATGGCAAATCGTATATCGTTTTTCGATTTATAACGTAGTTCAATAGGAATATCAAAATAGCCAAGGGTAAATTTTGTCCTTCTGAAATTAATTGAATCAGGAACAGGATAAAAGATGGTTGAATCGTCAACAGTCATTGTTAGCGATTTATTGTTTAAATTATGGTATGACAGCCCTATTCCTGGAGACAGGCTGAAATTACCATCATTAATAATGTAATTGTATGAGCCAAAAATATCTACCCCCTGGTTTATTGTTGCCGGCTCAATTGTTTTTGGTAAATCCTGCCAGATGTCTGTGAATACGTCAATACCAAAACTAAACTTACGCTTTGCCTCTTCACTCAGTTCCTGAGAGAATGAAGTAAAGGCAACCAGGCTTAAGAGTATAACTAATATTTTTTTCATCAAATAATTTTTTTCAACTTTTGTGCAAAGATATAATAATCTTATAAGATACAGGACAAAACAATTAAAGCCATTTTTTCTTTTTAAAGAAAAAGAACATGGACAAAGCAATAAATATCATAACTCCTATAACAATCCAGAATGATTTTGGGTCTTGTTGCAACGGAAGATTCAGATTCATTCCGTATAAACCCGTAAGAAATGTAAGAGGAAGCAAGATGGAGGATATTAAAGTAAGAATTTTTATTATTTCGTTTGTGCGGTTAGCCTGAAGTGAGTCAAACGTCCTTGACAAGCCTTCAATAAGTTCAGCATAATCCTCTGTCATATCCCACATTTGTTTGTAGTAGTCAAGAATATTGCCCCAGTAATCTTCCATATTCTCAGCATAACCTTCAATCTGCCCCGATTCAAATTTTGTAAACAGAGGAAGTTGAGGTTTAAACATTGTATTCAGTAGAATAATATTTTTTCTGATCACGGAAATACGCTCGATAATACGTTCTGATCTGACATCTAACAGGCTTCTGTTGATTGCATCCACATCATCACTGATTTTATTAATAATTTTCCGTGTCGCCTTCATCAGTCGTTCAAGAATTGTATATAAAAGGGCATCACTGGTACCAATTTCAAACTCTTCACCGCGATCTGTTTGTTTTTTCCCTTCATCAAACATACTTGTAACAGCCGAGTGCGATTTGCCAATAGTAATAATAAAGTCCTCTCCCCAGAAAATCTTCACCTCACGGATTCTCAAAAACATATTATTCTTGTCAAAAAAAGGAAAATGCAGAATTATAAAATAGTAGTCATCGTAAATGTCTATCTTTGGTCTTTGGTTGTAATCAGCTCTACAGTCTTCAATATCAAGTGGATGAAAGTGGAAGGTTTCCTGAAGATAACTTAAATCATCATCAGAAGGGTTAAGCACATGATGCCACCTGAGTGTTCCGATTTTTATTGTTTCGATCATAACCCTATTTTTAAAAATGTTAATATTCTACATCCCTTTGCTGTTTATAAAGTGGCGGCAAAAGTACTAAAAATATTAGAAACTCAATTTTGATTTTAAAGTCTTACCTTTGCACACTATTATTATGGAAAATAGTTTGAAAAAAAAGAGTGTTAAAGAGACGGCAATACTCATTGGTGTTATTACGCGAAATGATACCGAAGAACGTGTGAATGAGTATCTTGATGAGTTGGAGTTTCTTGCCGAAACAGCCGGAGCTGAAACAGTGAAAAGGTTTGTTCAGCGGATTGATATAAAGGACTCACGAACTTTTGTAGGTTCTGGAAAACTTGCTGAGATTGCAGCCTTTATTGCTGATAATAAGATTGACATTGCTGTTTTTGATGATGAACTGAGCCCTTCGCAAATAAGAAATATTGAAAAGGCTTTTAAATGCCGTATCCTTGACAGAAATAACCTGATACTTGATATTTTTGCTAAAAGAGCGCGTACAGCCCACGCAAAAACGCAGGTTGAACTTGCTCAATATCAATATCTGTTACCACGACTGACACGTATGTGGACGCACCTTGAACGTCAGCGAGGTGGTATCGGGCTTAGAGGCCCCGGAGAAACCGAAATTGAGACAGACCGCCGTATAATCCGTGACAGAATCGCGCTTCTGAAAAAGAAGCTGTTGAAAATTGACAAGCAGAAAGCCACTCAACGAAAAAATCGTGGTAAAATGGTTCAGGTAGCTCTTGTTGGTTATACCAATGTTGGTAAGTCAACCATTATGAATATGTTGAGTAAGTCGGATGTATTTGCTGAAAATAAACTTTTTGCAACCCTAGATACAACAGTCAGGAAAGTGGTTATTAAGAATCTTCCTTTTCTGTTGTCAGATACGGTTGGTTTTATTCGCAAATTACCCCACGATCTGGTGGAATCATTCAAATCAACACTTGACGAAGTTCGCGAATCGGATATTCTCGTCCTGATTGGCGATATCTCACACCCTGATTTTGAGGAGCATATTAATGTTGTAAAACAAACGCTTTCAGAACTTGAAGCAGGTAACAAACCCACAATAATGGTCTTCAATAAAATTGATGCTTACACATTTACTCAAAAAGATGAAGACGACCTGACACCAGTAACTAAAGAGAACCTGAGCCTTGATGATCTGAAGAAAACCTGGCTCGCTAAGGCTCACACACCAACACTTTTCATCTCTGCAAAGAAGAAGCAAAATATTGAAGAGTTTAAAAGGGTGCTTTATGATGAAGTCAGAAAAATACATACCGTACGTTATCCCTATAACGATTTTCTGTACGAGGATTATGAAGTGGAGGATGGTTAGGTGGTAAGGCAGAGACGAACAGCCATTCGTGTATTTTGATAATGTGACAAGTGTGAATGCTTATCACATATTTTGAATTTTTATAAATTATTTTTGAAAAATGAAGAAAAAGCACTTATTGTTTCTTTCCTTATTATCGGCAGTATTACTTACAGTAGGCTGGCCTGTAAACGGCTTTTCGGCATTTCTGTTTGTAGCTTTGGTTCCAATGTTTATAATTGAAGATTATATATTTAATAACAGAGATGATTTTTCAGGATTTAGTATCTTCTTTTATACTTATCCGGGATTTGTAATCTGGAATGTACTTACTACCTGGTGGGTGTGGAACTCAACACCTGCGGCCATTGCAGCCTGGACACTTAATGCCATGTTTATGAGTATTGTGTTTTGGGCTTATCATTTTATCAGAAAAGAGATATATGGAACAAACAAAGGTTATTTCGTACTTCCATTTGTTTGGATTGCTTTTGAGTTTCTTCACCTAAACTGGAAAATTACATGGACCTGGCTTAACCTTGGAAATGGTTTTGGCAATCAAATCCATTGGATTCAATGGTATGAATATACTGGTGCTCTTGGGGGTTCTCTTTGGATTCTTATTGTGAATATTTTAATATTTTTGGCTATTAAATCAATGCAAGCTGGCAATAAAAAAAACTTCGTCATAAATTCGGTCTCTGTATTGCTCTTAATATTGATTCCCATCTTTATTTCATATTTGATATATTATGGATACACTGAGAAAAAGAATCCGGTCAGGGTGGTTGTTTGCCAGCAGAACCTTGATCCCTATTCCGAACAATATTCAACACCCCCAACAGAGGTAGCAAAAATTATTACCGGGCTTGCCGACGAGGTTCTGGATGATTCTGTGTGTTTTGTTGTTGCTCCGGAGTCAACAATTCAGGATTATCTTTGGGAAGACAAACTTGATAAATCCCGCGCACTTAAAATATTGCATGAGTATGTTATTGAACATCCGCGAGTAAATATTGTAATAGGTGCATCTACCTATAAAAAGTATGAAGAGAAAGAGAACAGGGCTGCAACAGCAAGATATTCTGAAATAAACGGTTTTTATTATGAATCGTACAATACTGCTTTTTTAATTGACACTACCGAGGAACTTCAGAGGCATCATAAAATGAAACTTACACCAGGTGTGGAATATATGCCATCGTGGGGTTTTCTTGATAAAATTGCAATAGACCTAGGAGGCTCTGTCGGTTCATTAGGTATTGATGATGAGCAGATCCTATTAATTGCTGACACAGTGAAGATTGCACCCATTATTTGTTATGAATCTGTTTTTGGAGAATTTTGCGGTGATTATGCTAAAAATGGTGCACAGGTTTTTTTCCTGATTACCAATGATGGCTGGTGGGGTGATACTCCGGGCTATAAACAGCATCTTTTGTTTTCACCTCTGAGGGCAATAGAAACAAGAAGATGGATTGTCCAGTCTGCCAATACCGGCACCTCTGCGTTTATCGACCAGCGCGGAGATATTCATCAGCCTACCGATTATTGGGTCAGAACGGTAATAAAACAGGATGTGAACCTGAATTCGGAATTGACTTTTTATGCAGTTTCTGGTGATTATATCGGTCGTATTTCAGCATTTCTTGCTGTTTTATTGTTGCTGATTTCAATATCTTTCAGTTTAAAAAGAAGAACAAAAGAGCTAAGATGAAACTATTTTACAGACATTTCGGCGATGGAGGGCAGCCCGTAATTATTTTGCATGGCCTTTTCGGCATATCCGACAATTGGGTGACTATCGGAAGAAGAATGGAGGAAAAGTATGAAGTTTTTATCCTTGATCAGCGAAATCACGGACAATCGCCTCACAGCGATACATTTAACTATTATGCCCTGGTAGATGACCTGTACGAATTTATTGAAGACCGCAGAATTGTTAATCCTGTTATTATGGGGCATTCGATGGGTGGAAAAGTTGCAATGAACTTTGCTCTTGAACACTCTTCCAAAGTTGACAAGTTAGTGGTGGTGGATATGAGTACCAGAGAATATAAAGCAAGGAGGCAACACATTGAGATTATTGAAGCTTTACTGTCGGTTGATTTCATGAAAATAAAATCCAGGGCTGAGGTGGAACGTATTGTTTCTGAAAAAGTGGAATCGCCGAGAATAAAGCAGTTTGTTATGAAAAACCTATACAGGATAAATAGTAACACTTTTGGATGGAGGATAAATGTTAAGGCTATATATGACAGCCTTGAGTATATTTTTGAAGGGATAAACTCTCCTTATACCTTCGACAAACCATCGCTTTTTATCAAAGGCGAATTGTCCGATTATATACTTGAGGAAGATTATGAATTGATTAAAAATAATTTTCCGAAAGCGCAATTTAAAACAATAAATGGAGCAACACATTGGGTTCATGCCGAAAAACCAGATGAACTTTGCGATACTTTCATTAGGTTTATGGAGAAGTAATGATGCTTAAAGGTCTTAATTTCAATACTTTTAGCAAGCTGAAATATTTTTCTTTCAATTATCATATTTTTTTTGATGAATTAAAAATTTTATTAATTTTGCACCTCCTTAAACAAAAAGGAATGTTCATTAAAGAGTAAATATTGTCCTATGGTGTAAAGGTAGCACATCTGATTTTGGTTCAGACGGTCTAGGTTCGAATCCTGGTAGGACAACACACGAAAACAAAACGCCCTGTAATATGATTATTGCAGGGCGTTTGTTTTTTTAGGGAGTGATTGATCGGATTACTTCAATTCCAATATGGTGCGATTAAAGGCTATAAACAAATATTCAAACCAAGACCATCCGGATTTAAAATAACTTATAACTCATATTTTTTGTCAGGTTTTCCATTTTTTTCGTCCAATTAATAAAAACAAAATTATGTCAAAATTAAAGATTACATTACTGCTAATTATAATTTCCATGGTTTTCCTGACCGGAATAAATTCACAGAATGAAAGAAGTCTCAAAGATGCTCATGGTTTGAGTGTAGGTGCAAAAGCTCCGATGTTCACTGCATTGGATGCTGACAGCAACAGGTTCTCACTTGAGAAAGCGCTTGTGGAAGGACCGGTTGTACTGATATTTTATCGTGGCTTTTGGTGTCCGGTATGTAATAAGCATCTGGGTTCAATTCAGGATAGCCTGAAAATGATTGAGAAAGCGGGAGCAAAAGTTATCGCCATTTCTCCTGAAAAACCGGAGTATTTAAACGTTATGGAAGATAAGACTGGTGCTGAATTCACTCTTTTGTATGATGAAGGGTATAGTATTGCAAATGCATATGATGTGACTTTTAAACCCTCTGCTACAAAATTGTTTACATATAATGTGATATTGGGCGGAAAACTGAAGAAAACCCATTCCGATGAATCACAACAATTGCCTATCCCGGCTACTTTTATTATTAATCAGCAGGGAGAGATATCCTGGAGGCAGTTTGATCCCGATTATAAAAACAGGGCTTCGGTAAAAGAAATACTGTTGGCTTTGGAAAATGAAAATGATATTCAAACACTATCTGAGGGGAATGACAAAAAATAATATTAAAATCAAAAAAAACAAAAATTAATAATCGGTAAAGCTGTTTTATACTCCAGCGATTTCAATGGTGACGGTATTTAAACAAAAAAACCCGGCTAATTGCCAGGCTTCATCTTGTGGGAGTTACTGGATTCGAACCAGTGACCCCCTGCTTGTAAGGCAGGTGCTCTGAACCAACTGAGCTAAACTCCCTTTTTAACTTTCTCTCTGTTCCAGTGACCCTCCCGACTTGTTAGTCGTGGATGCTCTGAACCAACTGAGCTAAACTCCTTTTTCTTTAAAAGAACATAATCTTTAAATCCCGAAACGGGAGTGCAAAGATATATCATTTTTTAAAATCTGCAATAAAAAAATAATTTTTCAGAAAAAATATTACTTTTTCTTTTAAGAAAGTTTTTAATAAATATCTAAAGACTACTATTCTCCCAGCTTTTATAAATTTTTCTCTCCATATTTATTAACAATAAATTGGTAAGAAATTTATTTTACATATTGTTGTTTGTTTTTTATTACTGTTAAATTTGTCTGTTATTTCAAATCAGTATTAATTGAATAAATATCACGTTTACATAAGGTTGTTGTCGCTAATCCTGATTGCCGGGCTGTACTCGTGCAGCATTATACGTGATGTGAAAGATAATCAATATCTTCTTACCAATACAAAAGTTCATATTACAAACCCCGACAAACAAATCGAACCTGAAGATCTTTCAAATTATATCCAGCAAAAGCCAAATAAGAAATTATTTGGATTTATTCAATATAAACTTATGCTTCATAATATCAAGGATAAATGGGGAGAGCCTCCTGAGATTCTTAATAAAACTCTTGTTAAGAAGAGTGAAGATCAATTGCAAAAATACCTTAATAACCGTGGCTACTACAATTCGGATGTAAAAGGTGAGATTGTTAAGATAAAACCTAAAAAGGCTAAGGTAGTCTATAATATAACCCTTTCAGATCCATATAAAATAAACAAGATAGAGTATGATATTGCTGACGATTCTATAAAATCAATAATTGTAAAGTCAATTGATAAATCTCTTATCAGGCCTGGTGAGGTATTTAATATTTATACTCTTGATGATGAACGACACAGAATTACTGAAGAGTTAAACGAAAACGGTTATTTTTCTTTTACAAAGGATTATGTCTCTTATGAAGTGGACACTACACTAGGAAACAGAACAGCCGATCTAAAGGTATTGATAAAAAATATATTATTGCGGCCTGATAAACCCGGAGATAAACCAATTGAGGTTAAACATAAAATCTATTATGTCAACAACGTATATGTTTATCCTGATTTTAATTCTATTTCATCCGATACTTTAATATATGATACATTGGAAATTGAGAAAAAAAGGAAGAAGCATTCGCAATCTTTGTATTATGATTTTTTATTTCACCCTCCATTAAAGATAAAACCAGGGTTTGTGGCAAGTTCGGTTTTTCTCGAAAAAAGTAAGAAGTATAATCTGCTTGATACCAAACAAACATTTCGAAAACTAAACGAGCTTCAGATATACAAATATGTAAATATAAATTTCAATGAGGTTAAGCCGGATTCGACATTATTAAATCTCGGAAGTAACTATCTTGATTGCAATATCAGACTGACAAGGAGTCCATTGCATTCGTATTCTATTGAGGGCCAGGGGACAAACTCAGGTGGTGATCTTGGTATGGGAGGCTATTTTTCATACAAAAATAAAAATTTATTTCGAGGAGGTGAGGTGTTTACTGTTAGGCTAAAGCTTGCTCTTGAGGCAAGACAGCTTGGTACTTCCCCTGAAGAGCAGAATAATTACCTTTATTTTTTCAACACCATTGAATATGGTATTGATGCGATATTGACCATTCCCAAGTTTCTTGCACCCATTAGCCAGTACCGTTTTTCGCCGTATTTCAGACCGACAACAACAATAAATGCAGGTTATACTTTTCAAGATCAGCAGGACTATCTTAGGATTATCAGTAACATATCATATGGTTATCAATGGCCCGGTACGAAGTTTTCAAAGCATATTCTATTCCCTGTGGATATAAACCTTATAAAGGTGAACACAACACCAGAGTTTGACTCGATTCTTTCTAATGAATCAGAAAGAGTGAGGAATCAATATACAAATCACCTTATATTCGGTATGAAATATAGCTATATTGTTAATACTCAGGAATTAGGAATGTTAAAAAACTTTTTCTATTTCAGGGGCAATGCTGAATTAGCAGGAAATCTGCTGAATGGAATTATGTCTTTGGCCAATGTGCCTAAGAATAATGAAGGATACCGTACTTTGTTCGGATTAAGATATTCTCAATATTTTAAGTTTGACCTTGATTTCAGGTATTATATAACCTTGAGCAAGAATCATACTCTCGCGTTCAGGTCATTTTTTGGAATAGCAATACCTTACGGCAATTCTGATGATATTCCTTATGAAATAGGTTTCTATGGTGGTGGATCCAATGGATTAAGAGCCTGGCCTCTCAGGTATCTGGGCCCCGGTTCATATACGCCCCAGGGTCCTAATCTTGAAAGGGTTGGTGATATAATGATCGAAGAAAATTTTGAATACAGGTTTGCAATTTATAAACAATTGAGAGGTGCTTTGTTTTGTGATGTAGGGAACATCTGGTTGCTTGAGGAAGACCAGACTTTCCCCGGAGGCAAATTTGAATTTGGCTCCTTTATTGGCCAACTGGCAACTGATGTGGGTATTGGTGTGAGGCTGGATTTTTCTTATTTTGTTTTCAGGTTTGACTTTGCACAGAGAGTGACAGACCCTGCTTTGCCTGCCGGACATCGTTTCGTCATAGGCTCATTCAACTGGTTTAATCCTTATATGAATCTTGGAATTGGTTATCCTTTTTAAATATTTCAGTTATGCGAGCCGAAGATTTTTATAAGATAGTTGTGAAAGGATTTCCTTACGAGCCAACAGGAAGTCAACTGAATGCGATTTCAGGAATTGTTAAGTTTCTTGCAGAAAAAGAAGATAAATCACTTTTCGTTCTAAAAGGATATGCCGGAACAGGTAAAACTACAGTTGTAAGCACTTTTATAAAAAAATTAAGTATTGTAAATCTTAAGTCTGTATTGCTTGCCCCAACAGGACGCGCAGCAAAAGTACTCTCTCAGTATTCTGGAAAAATAGCTTTTACAATCCATAAGAAAATTTATCGGGTGGCAATGCAAACCGATGGCTCTATGCGTATGGCAAGATCTCAAAATCTTCATACCAATACTGTTTTTATAGTAGACGAAGCCTCTATGATTCCTGATGATACAGCCACAGGTGATATGAGTTTTTTTTCGACAAGAAGTTTACTCGAAGATCTCATAAGCTATGTTTATGAGGGAGAGAATTGCAAGTTGATACTTATTGGCGACAGCGCACAACTGCCTCCTGTGAAACTGGACATTAGTCCGGCACTCGACATTATGCATCTTAAAAGAGCCTACAGCCTTAAGGTTTTTACTGCCGATCTTACAGAGGTGATGAGGCAGTCTCTCGAATCGGGCATACTGGCAAATGCCACAAATATCAGGAGCAGAATTATGGATAGTTCAAAAGAGCCTTCAATTTCTTTGAAAGGATTTACTGACGTAATACAAATTTCGGGTGTTGACCTGGAAGATGCTTTGAATGATGCCTTTTCGAGAGGTGAAATAGAAGATACGGTCGTGGTAACACGCTCAAATAAAAGGGCTAATATCTTTAATAAAGAGATAAGAAACAGAATATTATTTCGTGAAAATGAGATCTCGGCCGGAGACCTGATGATGGTAGTGAAAAATAATTATTATTGGCTGGATGAGGATTCAAAGGATGGATTCATTGCTAATGGTGATATCATCGAAATTTTACGGATTGATAAACAAGAAGAGCTCTATGGTTTTCGTTTTGCAGATGTAACTATACGTCTGATTGATTATCCTGAAGAAAAAAATGTTCAGGTGACGATAATTCTGGATACAATTGATTCGGTAAGCCCGGCATTGACCAAAGAGAATAATCAGAAGCTTTTTCAGGAAGTAATGGCTGATTATGAAGATATTCCATCACGAAGGAAACGATTGGAGCTTGTTAAAAAGAATCCCTATTTCAATGCTTTACAGGTGAAATTCAGCTATGCCCTTACCTGCCATAAAACTCAGGGTGGGCAGTGGCCAACGGTTTTTATTGACCAGGGATATGTAACCGAAGAGATGATAAATAAAGAATTTTACAG
>JAOZOC010000715.1 GCA_029933495.1 Bacteroidales bacterium | reverse complement strand
TTTTCAGCAACCAGTCTGTTTATTGCCGAAATGTCATTTTCGGTTAGTTGATATTCTGATGCCTCATTACTCTTCACTATAAATTCAAATATCATCTTTTTATACTCTTGTATGGAAACAGGAGTTTTCAGAAAATCAGTTATGTTGGCAACTTCACTCCTGTTCGATTTCACAGCTCTGTCCTCAAACTTACCTTCCTTCACTTTTATCGCCCGGTTCAGATAGTTCAAGTCCGATGAAAACAGCAATGTCCCGTGATGTAACACCCTGTTTTTGAAAACATGTTCCGCATTACCGGAGATTTTCAATCCGTTGACCCGGAGATCGTTTTTACCTTCAAATTTTGCAGGCACACCCATTTGGTTCAGTACTTCGACAATCGGATCAGTGAATCTTTTAAAGTCCACAAGCTTTCCTTTTTCACCTTTTCTGATAAAAGTAAAATTCAGATTACCCAAATCGTGAAAAACAGTACCTCCGCCTGATATTCTACGGACAACCGGGATTTTATTTTCCTTAACAAATTGATAATTAATTTCGGCAAGTGTATTTTGATGCTTCCCGATAATAATGGATGGTTCGTTTTGCCACAACATAAAGACATCATCATCAAATGCTTTTAAAATATACTCCTCAGCAGCAATATTAAAATAGGGATTGGTATGAGGGCGACGGATTATCAACATAAGTGCAAAAATAAGAAATAATGATTTGATTACTCAAATCCCTTTTCAAAATCTATCAGGGTAGATTCAAGTTACAAATACAATAATTTATACCACCAAATTGTAAAAAACAGTTTTATGAGAATCAAAAATCAACTTTTCCCAGGATATTCTGTCATTCTTTATCTATTTTTGCTACAATTCTAAAAGAGACAATATGGAGCTTTCCAAAATTATCAATCAGTTGGGTGAAGAGCACGAAAAGTATTTCAATGCTGTAGCACCCCCAATAATTCAGACCAGTAACTTCTGCTACTCTTCGGTTAAGGATATGCGCAATGCCATCATAAATGAATTTGATGAGCCGGTTTATACAAGGGGAAATAATCCTACTGTTGAAATACTCAGAAAAAAACTCGCCACACTCGAAAATGCTGATGACTGCCTGGTTACTGCCAGTGGCGTAGCTGCAATAACAACATCAGTAATTGCTAATCTTGAGGAAGGTGACCACGTAATTTGTGTTAACGAGCCATACAGTTGGACAAATCATTTCTTTTCAAATATTCTGAAAAAATTCGGAATTGAAACCACTTTTATCGATGGAACTGATATTGAGAACTTCAAGGCAGCATTAAAATCAAATACCACGGTCTTTTACCTGGAATCACCAAACTCCTGGACCTTTGAGCTTCAGGATTTAAAGCTGGTTTCACAACTAGCAAAGAAAAATGATATCATAACTATTATTGATAATAGCTACAGCACACCATTGTATCAAAACCCTATTGAATTCGGAATTGATATTGTTGTTCATTCTGCCTCAAAATACTTATCGGGGCACAGTGATATTGTTGCAGGAGTAATATGCAGTAACAACGAGATGATAAAAAAAATATTCAACAATGAGTTTATGACATTCGGTGGGATTATAGCTCCTTTTAATGCCTGGCTAATGATACGTGGGCTTCGGACACTTGAGCTCAGGCTTGATAAGAGCAGTGACAATGCTCATAAAGTGATTGATTTTCTGGCAAATCATCCGAAAATAGAGAAAATAATTTATCCTCATCATCCCTCCCATCCTCAGTATGAACTAGCACTAAAACAGATGAAAAACAGCTCAGGATTATTTTCCGTTTATCTAAAAACCAATGACCCAAAGCAAATTGAAAAGGTTTGTGAAAATTTAGAATATTTCAAGCTGGCTGTCTCATGGGGTGGTTATGAATCCCTT
>JAOZOC010000714.1 GCA_029933495.1 Bacteroidales bacterium | reverse complement strand
AATAGAATATTTTTTCGCCACAAAGGCACTAAAACACAAAGGTTCACTAAGTTTTCGTGTTTCTTTGTGCCTTAGATCCGAAAGTTTTTGGAGTCGTGGCAACATAATAAGCTTCCAGCCGGTTTAATACCTTGCAATTACAGTTATAGCATTAACTCTATTCAGGAACTTTAAAATGGTCGCCTGTTTCTTCAACGATTTTCCTGTACCAATCTTCTCCGTATCCGGGTTGTTGCAGTTTGGCAGGATAATATTTGTATCCTTCGGGAACTTCGCTTTTCTCCTTGATATTGCCATCCATATATTTGGTAAACAGGTAACCGTAAAAATCCCTCCAGTGTTTTACAGTTTCGTTTCCGGCATTATCCGAAAAGTCTGTAAGATATGCAACGGCCGCACTCTTGTCGGATTTATATTTAGCAAGAGCCTCCTCATCTGTTTTTGTGATTTCTTCCAGAAATTCCCCTTCGAGTTTTGTCTGCTCGGCTCTGATTTCAGGGTGAATGTAACTGTATCTTGTGTAAGCAAAGTTTGAAACCATATTGAAAACCCAGAAAGCGGCATCCATCGTAAAGTCCATCATATCTCCGTTTCCGACAGCATACGCTTCGGGAACTTTTGTTATTGATGAATACATCGGTACAAAAACAGTGCTTGCAGCATCATCAACGCCAAACCAGAATATCCCGCCAATTTCGTGTGGCAGCCAGCTACGGCTTTGAGTTACAAACACAAAACCTGTTTGCTGTGTTGATGTTGCCCTTTCATTGCAATATGTAACACCGTCAACCTTCCAGGTTAGCGGACGCCAGCGGTAGGGATTGCTAAATGGTCCTGCTCCCATATCTTTTGTCATATCCAGAGGAGTTCCCTCAAGGTGGTCGCGCATAAAGTCCATTACATCCTCAACAGCAATCTTGCGGTCAGGCTTAATCCAAAGAGGCATTCTGTTTTTATTGTTATGTCCTGATGCATAATCATAATATTTATCCATTCCGGCTTTTACACTGCGGAAAAATGACCATACACGAACTTCACAGAAACGAGATCCGCCAAAGTCAACAGGAGCATAGGTGTCTGAAAAACTAAAGTCTTTATCTTCTCCTTCAAAAAAGTTCATTTCTCTTGCAAAAGAAATTACATCATCTGAATAATAGCATTCAACAGCCGGATTATTTAACTTGTCTCTTTGCGAAAAAGTAACTGATTTTTCGCCGTCGGCAAGCGGAAATGTCTGTATTCTTGCCTGGTTTGCGTGGCCGCTGACATATCCGTCGGGAATGAGGCGGGCTACCCATACTGCTCCCTTTTTACCTTCACCTTTTCCAATTATTTCAAAAATCCACACTTCATTGCCGTCGGCAACCGAAATGGATTCTCCCTCGCTGTAATAACCGTATTTGTCAACCAGTTCGGTCATAACCTTCAGAGCTTCCCTTGCCGTTTTTGAACGCTGTAGGGCAATATACATCATACTTCCGTAGTCAATAATGGCATCATGCTGGTGGTGAAGCTCACTGCGTCCGCCATAGGTTGTCTCACCGATTGCAACCTGGTATTCATTCATATTTCCGACAACATTATAAGTTTCCTCAGCCTGCTCAATTTGTCCGAGATACTTGCCAGTGTCCCATTCGTAAACATCCAGCATTGTACCTTTCGGATACTTAGCTGCTGCCCAGTGGTACAGCTCGCCGTAAAGAACGTGCGAGTCGGCAGCATAACTGATGAATGTTGAACCGTCAACGGAAGCGCCCTTGGTTACAAGGAAATTTGTACAGGAATAAGAGGGAAGATTAAATCCCAAAATAGCTATTAAAATGATAAAACCCAACTTTTTCATATTGTATTATTTAATTTGTAAATTTAAAAGAGGACAAAAATAGAATAAAAACCATTATCTT
>JAOZOC010000151.1 GCA_029933495.1 Bacteroidales bacterium | reverse complement strand
TAACCCACTCCAAAGTCCCGTCAGAACCATCATTAATATGGATAATGATTTGATGGTTGTATTTGCCATGTTTTTTAATACTGTCCAGACAGGTCTTCAGATATGGCAAATTATTCCAGGTCGGAATGATTATGGAAAATCTTTTATTATCCTTATTGTTTGCGTTTTCTGCCGAATTAAAATCTATTTTGTCTATGCCGTTCATATATACAATTTGTGTTTACCCTACCGGTGATTGCAAAAGTATATAAATTTTATTCATTACTTTTGTTATTTTTATCAACTAGAATCTGATGGTTTGAGGTTGTTCGTGGTAATACCTTATCATTACAATCGTTAGTAATATCCCATAGTAAAAATTTTACGTGCAAGCCCTTTCTCCCTCTATTTGACCTCAATCATCCAAACCGTTACTTATAAAACGTACCGTTTTACATGACTCATTGTAATTTATAATTATTTTAAATAGAGACTGTAACAGACTGATATTCGGGCCCCCCCCCCCCCCTAATATCAAATATGGTGTATTTTCTATTCATAAAAAATATTTACAAAAAAAATGTAAATTGTAATATTTTTTTGTATATACTTGCAATCTAAATCACATCACATTCAGGTAGTTTTGGCAGGGAGTCTCATGCACCCCTTTTCAGGAGGCAATGTATGAAAAAAAAGAACACAGGCTTAGTTAGGCCTGTAAAAGTCGTTCTTTGAATTTATATTGTCAAAAGGTGACCTGTCAATCAAACTAAAGACAAGGTCATTGGTAGCGTTGCAATCCTTCAGCGATGAAATACAGTTGTTGGTTACTTCTCGTCATTGCGAGGAATAGTAGGGTGAGCAAGTGGGAAGGCATTCCGTAGCAATCCGTTACCTATGGAAGACTGCCGAAACCTCAAGCGGATTGCCATAATACGCCCACACACAGGCCAGCCTAATGGTATTTCGCAATGACGAACATTATAAACTAAATTAGTTAACATTAAATTTAAAAATTATGAAAAAATCATTTTTAACAATCATTTCAGTAGCTGCAATAATGATAGCTGCATTAACAATTAATTCCTGTACTAAGCAGGATGAGTTGAATCAAAAACAGGAAAGCGTAACTCCTGAAAAAGATTACACAATTTACAACACACTTTCGTCATTTACAACACAAATGAATTATTATAAAGAAAACCCACAATTGAAAGATGGCGAAGAGGTTGAAGTTGACAGTTGTCTTTGGCTAATTGAAGGTGCAATAAACCTTACTTATGGGTTTCCTTTTGAGGAGTATATAGAATTTGTGGCATCTGAAGATTCCCTGGTATTAGTGAAAAATCCTGATGGCAGAATAAGTATGGATGAAGTTGCCTTGAAATATCAGGAATTGATTGAGAAAGCAAGGACGATGTATTATGGTTCTGGAGTTGAAAACAAGGGGCTGTATATAGTAAACCTTGAAAAATCTTCGGAAAATAGTGATAATGTTACCTTTAGTGTTGAAACCATAACGGGTAGTAAAGGTATTGACCCATATCCGTTTTTACCCGGAGACAATTGGTGGTATGGAGACTTAGTTGGTGGTTGTTCGGGAAATAACCAGACAGGCTCTGATGCTGCGCACGAACTTGCCGGTATGTATCCAACTTATCCGATGACTGAATGTACCGGAATATCAAGTTCTGTTACTGTTGATGTTGTTGGTGGCGATTTGTGGTTATTAAGGCCTGGCCCAATTAATAATTCTTACGACTATTATATATTTTGTGTTAATGATGATGTTGAGCCTTTTGATTATGAAAATGACCTTTGTTTGCTTGATTATGAGATGGGTACTTATTACGGATATCTTGATTATGTTATAACCGATTTGGCAAGAGGACATTATAGTATTCCACAAAGTTTAAACTTTATTGATTTTACTTTTGTTATTGGAAAGCCGGTAGATTCAACGAAATACATACATGAATTTACTCTTTTATATGGAAAGCCATTTTTAAAGAAGGATTGTAATCCGGCTCAAGAATTATAATTTTAGAAAATGAAAAATCATATATCGCTATTGTTTATTTTTATAACAGTGCTAAGGGTTTTTAGTCAAAATTCTTTCGAATATACATTTACTAAATATCCATCTTGCTGTTACTCTGCTTTTGAAAGTGATAATTACGAATATGTTGTGGGTTATAAAAAATCTGATTCTATCGGATACAATGCTTTTATAATGCGATTCACTGACGGGAATGATCTTGTAATCAAAGAAATTATTAAACAAGATACAAACACGAGCTTTTATTTCGGAATTAATAAAGAGAATGGAGTTAATTTAATTGTTGGGAAAAAGAATGAGCAATTATATATATGCATTATGAATGAGCAACTAGATATTTTAAATGAATATTACTATTCTATTATTCCTGAAGGATACCAAAGTATATATTTATATGATATGATTATTGATCATGATGATAATATTGTATTGGCAGGGCACTTTGAAGATAATGAACCGGGAGATGTGCATAGTTTGGTACTGATAAAATTGAATCAAGAAGGAGAGTTAATAGAGATTAATAATCTTGTAAGCATTTGGTATAGTGGATATGAATGGGGTGAAATAATGTCATTACAGGATGCGTCGGGTTATTACTATTTTGGAGGTGGTTCATTTGATTGGATAAAAATAGACTCCAATTTTCAATTTGTGACCGGGAATTCCTTTTATCCAAATTTCATAGGCACGAATGTGACCTCTAAATATTTACCTAATGGCAACATTGCGTTTGTTGGAATGCAATCTGATCTTAATATATTTTATGATATCACTTTAAACATAACAACAGCGGATTTACAATGGATTTATGATTCAGTTTTAGTTGAACCCGGTAGGCAAAGTCCTGCAATTTTTAAAGGTATGGATTATATTGACCCTGAAAATATTTGGGTAGTTGCATTTAATGATTGGATAGCCCCAACAGGTACTGAAATATATAAATTTTACATTTTTGACTCAGAATTTAATGTTAAAGGAAGTAAATATTATGGAGGTGATAATGACTATACTTTTACATATTTAAAAGCAACTAACGATGGTGGTTGTGTTGTTTCTGGTATGATAAGACGTGAAGTGGGCTCATTATCAAGAGGAGGTATTATAATAAAAGTAATGCCGGAAGACATCCTTACCAGTGATGACGAAAAAGTATTTACTGATTTTAAGGATGTATTGGTATATCCTAATCCGTTTACCGACAAGATTTTATTAACTTCTGACAGAAATGACCTCATATTTAATCTGTTTAATTCACAGGGACAACTTGTTTATCAGGGAGCTATTACAGAAAGGATAATGAATGAAATAAATGTTGGGAATCTGTCAAAAGGGATTTATATTTATTCAATTTCAAATGCTACTGGTAGAGCTATTGACGGAGGAAAACTTATAAAAAAATAAATTTATAAACTTAAAAAATGTAACTATGAAAAGGATATTTTTAATCGGATTTGGTATATTTCTTTTTTACCAAAGCTATACTCAGATAAGTTTGGAAGAACCTAAGTGTGTAAGTTGTAAGGGTAATGAGATAAGTAATATCTCAAGCGCACTTGGAGTAAATAACACCGCTGTTGGTGATGCTTCTTTTGCTTCCGGTGAGCTTAATGTATCGGAAGGAGCATATAGTACAACTTTGGGGTATAAAAATGCAGCAACAGGTATGTATTCTTTAGCAGGTGGAGATAATTCTATTGCTTCAAATAAATGGGCTTTTGCTTATGGAGAGAGAGCAAATGCTGAAGGATTCAGAAGTTTTGCTCAGGGAATGGATGTTGTTGCATTCGGTGGAAATTCTATAGCTATGGGTAGGTATGTTAGAACAAATACCAGTGATGCAATGGTAGTAGGCTATGGATATGATATTGAGAATTACATAGAGAATAGCATAAACGGTTCCTTAATGATTGGGTTCTACAGCAATAAGGCAACATTTTATGTAGGGCCATCTTCAGGAATAAATACAATCGGAAATGTTGGAATAGGAACAACAAATCCTTCAAAAACACTTGATGTAGCCGGAACATTTAATGTTACAGGGACTTCATATATGAAGACAATAAGATTATCCGATTCAGATATAAAATATATTGATGAACTTCAAGGGAATGACGGATTAAAATTCAAAGGAAACGTTCAGTCAAGTACACAAATGATCTTAACAGAAGATGGGAAATTGGGTATTGGGAATTTAACACCAAATGCACTTCTTGATGTCGCAGGAACAATGCAAGTAAGTGGCACATCTAATCTGAACGGTATCACACTGTACGATGACGCCAACATAACAGGAGCAGATAAAATAATCGGATATGACAATTTAAGCCTATCAGGTGATAGCGAAGATGGGACTGATCTTTTCATTGCAGCAGACGGCAAAGTGGGAATTGGCACTACAGATGTTCAAAATGGTTATCTTCTCACCATTGACGGACAGGTGATTGCCGAAGAGGTAAAGATTCAAAATTCAGACCAATGGTACGACTTTGTTTTTGATGAGGGTTACGACCTGCCGAAACTTTCTGAACTTGAAGGCTTCATTAAACAAAACAAACACCTGCCTGATGTTCCTACAGCAACCGAAGTTGCAGAAAACGGAATTAATCTTGGAGAGATGAACGGAATACTTCTGAAAAAAGTGGAGGAGCTTACTCTCTACCTGATAGAACAACAAAAGACAATTGAGAAACAACAGGCAGCCTTTGAAAAACAACAGAAGGAAATTGATGAGTTGAAAGCAAAAATTGAAAAGTCAACCGGTGACTAAGGGCAAGAAATAAGCGGTTGCCGGTCACCTTTTGACTAAGCGGCAGGCAAGCTAATGAACAAAATAAAAGAAAAATGAAAAAACTATTTCTAATAATTACAGCGTTTTCGTTTGCGGGATTTCTTACAGGGCAAACCGTGCATTTTGATTACGATGCTTCCGGAAACAGGATACACAGGGAAATTATCTACCAGGAAAATATACCCGACAGTACTACAATCGCAAACGACACAACTATGATGAAATCGTCGAAACTTACTGCAAACGGCACAAAAGAATACACTGCCACAGTAGGAAAGCAGACAATAAAAATATACCCCAATCCCAGCAACGGATTTTTTACAATAAAGATAGAAGGATGGGATGCACATACAAAAGCAAGTATGAGCATGACCTCATTGGCAGGCAAAAGCATAGTTGAAGAGAAGATAACCGGAGAGATAACAAAAGTACAGTTCCGCAATCAGCCTGACGGTGCATATCTGCTGACAATAGTACTGAATGAAAAACGGGAGACGTGGAAGGTTATTAAACGATAAGAACCGTTCAGGCAAAAACTACGGCAAGGGTTTGTCCGTCCTGAGCAGTACCAACTGATTGGCTTACAGTCAGGCATACATTGCGAAACTGTATTATACGCAGATATTTATCTGAATATGAAAGAATTTATTTGACCATATAAAAATAAAATCATGAAAAGAATTAATTTACTACTTGTTTCAATATTGATAATTAACTTTGCATACGGGCAGTTTGATATAAAGGGCGGTGGTGGAGATAACACCGGTATATTGGGTGATACAGCCGAAACTATTGTATTAAATTCCGCACTAAACGGAAATATGACATATAAATATCTGGCAAGTGATTATATTAAAATGATTGATGATGAAGAGTTGACAGGTAGTTTTGAATATTCTCCAAATGGAAGTGATTCGTTAGTTGCGAGGATTAATCCCCTGTTAGTTGTGCCGCCCGAAGTTGACACAACCATAGGCCCTGTGGGTAATAATAACGGGGGAGTGGTGGGAACTATACCGGGTAAATTTTCAGTTTCACCGACAGGGGCAGCAACTTACAACATTCCTTTGTCATTTCCCGGAGGAACAAACGGTATGTCACCCTCTTTTTCAGTAAACTATTCCAGTCAGGGAGGAGAAGGAGTGTTAGGAGAAGACTGGAAACTTGGAGGGTTGTCAGTGATAAACAGGTTTCCATATAGTTATTATTATAACGACACTGCACAAACCGTAATATTTTCACCTGAAGACCAATTATTGCTCGACGGGCAGCATCTTATCAAAATAAGCGATAATGAATACCGGACAGAAAAAGAGAGTTTTATAAAGGTTGTACCTGTTAATGGCAATATCAATAATGGCTTTTATGCATACCACAAAGATGGTTCAATATATAAATACGGAACGGGTGATAATTCAAGGCAGGTTTTACAAGATTGCAATTCACCAGTTGCCTGGTATGTAGATACTATTATGGATGCATCAAAAAACTACGTTTCATTTGAATATTACAATGAACCTGATTACGGATTCATTTGCCCACATTATGCAAGATATACCGGGAATATCAATACGGGGACACAACCATATTACAAAATTGAGTTTTTATATGAGGACAATATAAATACACCCAAATTGTATTTTTATAATAATGTATCTTATAGCGGATTGTTTTCTCAAATCAGAAAACGTATGACGGGGGTAAAATGTACATATATCCCTGATGGGCAGCTACTAAATACATATACCTTAAATTATGCAACAAAAGGAATTTTTAATAAAAAGTACTTAGTTTCAGTAACTAACTCGGATGCTGACGGGAAGCATTTTAATCCTACATTATTTGAATGGAATGATAATGGTTATAATCCCGGCATATATAAGAAAGGTGCTTTTACCACAAGTGATAGTACTACGACTTTTCTTGTATCCGATTTTAATCAGGACGGGAAAGATGATTTGATAAAGTATTATAGTAAATCGGCAATAAATCAGTATAAGTTTTATGTGTTTATGAACAAGGGAAATGGCGTTTTTGGGCCGGATGCGGATTTTACATATGAATTTGTTCCAGGTGAGAATTATGTTAACTTATATACAGGTGATTTTAATGGTGATGGTATAAATGACATTTTTTATACTTGTTATGAAAATGGAAAGGAAAGAGGCAAAATATTTTTTTTAGACTATCATGAGAGTTCAAATAGTTTTACATACACTATATCCGAAAAATTTGCACATAATCACGACGATACACGATATTTAATAAGTGATTTTACCGGAGATGGCATTATGGATTGTGGAATATTATATTGGACTGGTAATAAAACTGCAATGGTTAGTTTAGAAATCTATAAAAGTACTTTGCAAAATCCATTATCCGAAAAAATAGAAGCAATTAATATAACATTGGTCAATGTAAATAATCTTACTTTTTTTGCAAAGGATTTTGATGGTGATGGGAAAAGTGAGATTTTATTGATTCATAACGACGATTATTCGGAAATGATAAAATTATCAGGTGATAACAACCAGATATTTCAAAATGATGTAATAAATTTTTCGATAACAGCAACTTCGGAAACAGTATCCGGAGATTTCAACAAAGACGGGAAAGCCGATATACTTGTATTATCTAATGATAATGAAGATAATGTAAAGTTTTACTTTTCAAATGGAGA
>JAOZOC010000713.1 GCA_029933495.1 Bacteroidales bacterium | reverse complement strand
TATTTAAAGCCTCTGAGTTTTCAGGGGCTTTATTATTTCTCTCATTTCTCAAATCTTATAGAATAATTGGACATTATAATGCTTGCCGATGTTATACTGTACCAACGTAGAATTATCTGCTAATAATAACCTTACCTCCTGAATACTCAACAGTTTTATCAGGCTTACTTTCTGCTTCCATCTCCACTCCGTGATCTTTATTAACCCAGACTATATTAAAAGTCCTGTTTTTTAGCATTCCCGGAAATTTGCCCGATCTCTTTCCTATTACCAGTTGTTGCTTCGACTCATTCCAATCAATATTTATTATTGCATAAATCCCTTTTTCGTAGTTATAATTGTCATTCTCATCTTCATACAGAACAAATGACGCATCTGCACCGGAATAAATTCTGAGTTCGATAGGGTCAGCCTGCTTTTCGGTAGCATATTGCAGTTTTGGGCCCAAAGGTATTATAGAGCCTTCCTTTACAAACAAAGGCATAATATCCAGGGGAGTTTCACGACTAATTGTTTTCCCCCCTTCAAATTCTTCTCCTGTCCAGAAATCAAACCAGCTTGTTCCGGCAGGCAGGTAAACATCAACTGATCTTATTTTTTTCTGATTATCGTCTCCGGTTGGGTTTAACAGATAATACTGTTCTTCAGTAACAGGAGATACCATAAGTGATGAGCCAAACATATATTGATTGTCAATACCGTAAGTTGCTATATCATTGGGAAATTCCATTGGCAAACCACGCATCATTGTATAACCATCATTAGTAACTTTCCAGGCTGTTGAATAAATATACGGCATTAGTCTGTATCTCAGATTATCAAATTTCAAAAGACTTTTGTAAAATGGGCTTTCGTTATCTCCAAATTGCCACACTTCTCTCGGTGTGCTGGTTCCGTGTGAGCGAAAAATCGGAGAAAACACCCCAAACTGAAACCAACGTAAATAAAATTCACGATAGGCAGGATCAGTGCATCCCTCGGGGTACATTCCGGGACCATCATCCACTTCGTGGCCTGTTACAAAGAAAGCACCTATATCTGTTGTCCAGTATGGAATACCTGCCATACAAAAATTGATTCCGGCAGAAATCTGCTTGCGAAAGACATTCCAGTTAGCATTGATGTCTCCTGACCAGGTTACGGCTGCATTTCTCTGCTGTCCGGCGAACCCTGAACGCGTCAGAATCAATAATCTCTTTCCCTCAACATCTTTACGAAAGTTCTGATATGCACCGTCTGTGGTCATCAGCGAATATGTGTTCATATATTTCGTCATAGGTCCCAATGCTGTTTGTCCGAAAGATTTAATATTTTCTTCCGACACTTCAAAAGTATGCTGGTCACCAAGTTCAGGCTCTGTACCATCCATCCATAAAGCGTCCACACCTTTATCAATAAGTCCCTCTTTAACATATTTCCAGTAAATATTTCTGGCTTCATCACTGTATGCATCATACAGATAACCAGAGCTCCAGTGTTCCGGCTTATATGTTAATCCTTTACTTTTCAACTCTTTATAAATATCCGTTTCCGGTCCCAAAGCAGGCCATATTGATATCATATAGTGCATATTATACTTTTCGTGAATCTCTTTAATTGTTTCTTCAGGTTCGGGATATGTTGAAGGGTCAAATTTCATTGAGCTCCATTGCTTTTTAGCACTTTGCCAGGTATGGCTTGCGTCATCCTTATCATAATCAGCCCAGTAGCACCAGTCCTGGACAATGTTGTCAATTGGTATTTCCTCTAAACGGTATCTTTTCACAACACTCAACAGATCATCTGCATCAAGATATCTCTCCTTACTTTGCCAATATCCGAAAGCCCACTTCCCAAACATCGGGGCTGCTCCGGTAAGTTCCCTGTAGCCTGCAATAACATCATCCATATTATCACCATAAACAAAATAATAAT
>JAOZOC010000150.1 GCA_029933495.1 Bacteroidales bacterium | reverse complement strand
CAGACTTTATCGGCGGAGCGGATTCACCTCACGGTAACGAACTAAAATCGTGCAGACAATTGGATTCTCCTTTGGGAGATAGCTGTAACACAACGGAACATCCCCGGTGGAACCAAAATAATGATGACTGGGGTACTGATTATTATGGGTTTTCAGCTCTTCCGGGTGGCAATCGTAACTCATTTGGAACGTTCAATGGCCTTGGTACAAGCGGCAATTGGTGGTCTTCAACGGTGTATTCTTCGACAAACGCCTGGTATCGGAGTCTGTATTACTTCAATGGTTTCGTAGAGGCCGGTGACAAAAATAAAATAAAAGGCTTTTCGGTGCGCTGCCTCCGGGATTAGGACCCGGGCTGTTTTGTGTAGAAATTTCGGCGCATAAGAGCAGCACAAAATGTCAATACTTTAGTCAGGTTTCGACTTCGCTCAATCTGACGTTTGGTTGTAAAATAAGCTTAGCCCCCATCCTGTGAAAACTATTCCCCTCATTTTTTGTTAGATAGGATATATCAATTGTAACAATGAAAATATCTGTAGCGAACATAGTAGTATTTCTGTTTTTAACCCTGTTCGCTCAGTGCCAGTCACAAATAAATATGGAAAATAAAAAACATAAATATACCAATCACCTCATCAACGAGACCAGCCCGTACCTGTTGCAGCACGCACACAATCCGGTTGACTGGCACGCCTGGAATGAGGAAACCCTTGAAAAGGCAAAGCGTGAAAATAAGATGCTATTGATAAGTATCGGTTATGCAGCTTGTCACTGGTGTCACGTTATGGAGCATGAATCCTTTGAAGATGTTGAGGTGGCAGAGCTGATGAATGACAATTTTATCTGCATAAAGGTTGACAGGGAGGAGCGACCTGATGTTGACCAGGTTTATATGAGCGCTGTTCAGATAATCCAGGGAAGCGGCGGCTGGCCGTTGAACTGTTTTGCTTTGCCAGACGGAAGACCGGTTTATGGCGGAACCTATTTCAGAAAAGAGCAGTGGAAAATCGTTTTGAAACAGGTATCCGGTTTATTCAAAGAGAGATATGACGACCTTGTGTCGCAAGCTGAGCAGATAACAGAAGGGATTGGGGACAGTGACCTCTCTTTTCTGACAGAGGAAGATAATCCCTTTGAAAAGAGGGATGCAGTTACAATGATTGACAATTTCAGTCGTGGTTTCGACCGTGTGAACGGTGGCAGGCAGGGAGCTCCCAAGTTTCCGATGCCAAACAATTATCTTTTTCTCCTTCATTATGCTGCCATTACCGGAGATAAAAACGCAATTGAGGAGGTGGAACTGACTCTTGGCAAAATGTCGGAAGGCGGAATTTACGACCAGGTTGGAGGAGGCTTTGCCCGCTATTCGGTTGACGGACAGTGGCACGTTCCACACTTCGAGAAGATGTTGTACGACAATGCACAGCTTGTGTCGCTCTACTCGGAAGCTTACAGGATGACCAAAAAGAGAGAGTATAAGCAAGTTGTTGAAGAAACGCTGGAGTTTGTAAAACGTGAGCTGACAAGTCCTGAAGGTGCGTTTTCTTCGTCTCTTGATGCTGACAGCGAAGGTGAGGAAGGGAAATTTTATGTCTGGACAAAGGCAGAAATAGGAGAAGCCGCAGGTGAAAATTCGGAACTGATATTGGACTATTTCGGGATTGACAAAGAGGCACTCTATGAAGATGATAAAAATGTGCTGATAAAGGCAAAGAGCATCAAAAAACTTTCAAAGAAATATGACAAGACGGTAGATGAGGTTGAAAAAATAATAAAAGAAACGAAAAAGAATCTTCTGAAGAAGAGGGAGATGAGAATAAGGCCGGCACTTGATGACAAGACCCTTGCGAGCTGGAACGCACTGATGATAAAGGGTTACGCCGATGCCTTTATTGCCTTTGGCGAGGCGGAGTACCGCGAGGCAGCCCTGAAAAATGCTCTTTTTATAAAAAATAAAATGCAGATGCCCGGAGGAGGACTTTTTCATATTTACAAAAACGGCAAAGCCACTATTCCCGGATTTCTGGAAGACTACGGACTTGTCAGCGAGGCTTATATCGCAATGTATGAGATAACCTTCGACGAGATGTGGTTAACTGAAGCAAAACGGTTAGCCGACTATGCAATAGCACACTTTTATGATAAAGATTCAGGGCTATTTTATTTTACCTCTGACGAAAGCAACAGCCTGATAACCCGCAAAATGGAAATTACAGACAATGTCATTCCGTCATCAAATTCTGTTATTGCCAATTCACTCTTCTTGCTTGGTGATATTTTTGAAAACAGAAGCTATCTTGATATTGCAGAAAAAATGTTATCGAAGGTGAGTGAAAAACTGGTGAAGTATCCCTCCTCCTTTTCAAACTGGGGAATTCTGCTGCTTAGACAGGTTTATCCGTTTTATTCTGTTGTGATCTACGGTGATAAAGCCTATTCCCTTTCTGATAAATTTAATAATCATTATCTGCCAAACACCATTTTGCTTGCATCAGACACTAAAAGCGACCTTCCTCTTTTCAGGGAGCGTTATGTCGAAAATAAAACATTGGTATATGTCTGCACAAATAAAGGGTGCAAGATGCCTGTTAACACGGTTGAAGATGCCTTGGGGCAGATGGAATGAAAAAACTTATAAATGATATACTTTTTTTATATACTTTTGTGGTATTTAAAGAAGCATTATGAAAACTGTATCATTAAAAATTGATGATTCTATCTTCGAAGAGACTGAAAAGGTTCTCTCTAAAGTGAAGAAACCTCGTAACAGATATATTAACGAGGCACTAGACTATTATAACCGGCTTCAGAGACGTTTAATAATTGAGAAAAGGCTAAAAAAGGAATCTCAGCTCGTAAAAGAGGATTCAATTTCTGTACTTAAAGAATTTGAGGAGATTGATTATGCCGGTTAAACAATTTGAAATTTGGCTAGCAGATTTAAATCCGCAGATTGGAACGGAACCGGGAAAAACCAGACCTGTTTTAGTTGTTCAGTCTGACTTGCTTAACAAAATCCCTCACCCATCAACTATTGTTTGTCCGCTGACAACAAATATAACAAAGGAATCAGAGATTTTAAGAGTTCATCTTAAAGAAGGAATGGCCAAACTACATCAGGACAGTGATATAATGATTGACCAGATTCGTTCCATTGATAATAAGAGACTTATCAAAAAAATTGGTATTGTTCCTCGTAATCTTATTGAAACAATTAAAGAAAATATTCGGATAGTTTTGGATTTAGAATGAATCAAGTACAAATGTAAGAATTATTATCCTACCAGATATAAGCCCTTTCATCCTCAGGAATAAAAAGCCTGTCACCATCTTTAACGGCAAAAGCCTCTATGAAAGCATCAATGTTAAACGGCGGAACATTTACTCTTGCCTCGCCCGGACTGTGAACATCGGTTTTAAGCCTGCGCGCCATCTCCTTTGGCCTGATATTTTGCCTCCAGACCTGGGCATAACCCAAATAAAAGCGTTGAGCCGCAGTGAACCCGTCAATTTCCTTCGGCATTTCTCCGTTAAGTGATTTTTGATAAGCTTCATAAGAGATATTCAGCCCGCCGAGGTCTGCAATATTCTCCCCAAGTGTCAGACTCCCGTTAACGTGAAGCGAATCCAGGACAATATAATTATCATAAAGGGTTACCAGCTTATCCGTCTTTTCTTTAAACCTTTTTGCATCCTCATCAGTCCACCAGTCATTCAGGTTTCCATCCTTATCATATTGCCTTCCCTGGTCGTCAAAGCCGTGGGTCATTTCATGGCCGATAACAACACCGATAGCACCGTAGTTTACTGCATCATCTGCATCAGGATTAAAGAACGGTGGTTGCAAAATGGCAGCCGGAAACACTATCTCATTGTTTGAAGGGTTGTAATATGCATTAACGGTTTGAGGTGTCATTCCCCATTCCGTTTTATCAACCGGTTTCCCAATTTTGTTAAGGTCGCGGTTAAAGCTGAATTCTCTTGCAGCTATGACGTTAGAAAAATAATTTTCCGGAATGATCTCAAGTTTTGAATAGTCTCTCCATTTATCGGGATAACCGATTTTAACTGTTATGGCTGCCAGTTTTTCCAAAGCTTTCCCTTTGGTTTCTTCAGTCATCCAGTCAAGTTGTTTAATTCTGTCGCCAAAAGCAGCACGAAGATTATTAACAAGTGTAACCATACGTTCTTTTGAGGAAGCGGGAAAATACTCTTCAACATAAAGCTGTCCCAAAGCTTCTCCAAGTCCGTTTGAAACAACACCTAGAACACGTTTCCAGCGTGGCTGCATCTCCTGCTGACCAGAAAGGGTTTTGCCATAAAATTCAAAGTTTTGTTTAACAAAGTCCTCACTCAGATAGTTGGCCGAAGCATCCAGGAGGTTCCAGGTTAGATAGGCTTTCCAGGTTTCCAAATCCGTTTCATCCATCAGGTCACTAAGACCTTTAAAAAACTTAACCTGACTGACGTTAATATCGCCGGGATTTTCCAGTCCCAGAGTTTTAAAATACAGATTCCATTCAAAACCGGGTGCTGTTTCATTAAGCTCAGACAGAGTCATTTTATTATAATTTTTAACGGGGTCGCGTTGCTCAAGACGAGTGAAAGAGGTTTTAGCCAGTTTTGTCTCGAAGTTTATCACGGCTTTGGCCGATTTTTCAGCCTGTTTTTGTTTTTCTCCTTTCAGAACGAACATCCTAGTCAGATGATCAATATAAGCATCTCTTAATTTTGCACTTGTTTCATCCTCATTGAGGTAATAATCCACATCGGGAAGGCCAAGGCCACCCTGGTAGAGGTTTGCAATTTCCATTGTGCTGTTACGCTGGTCAGCTCCCGAAAAGAAATTAAACACCGGGGCCATACCCATTCGTTGCATTGTCGCCAAAAATGCAACAACATCTTCCTTTGATTTAAGGTTGTCAATCTCATTAAGCTGCTTTTGAATAGGTTTGACACCAAGCTTTTCAACAGCTTCAGTATTCATACCGCTATTGTAGAAGTCGCGAATTTTCTGAGCCACACTTCCTTTGGCAGCATTTTCTTCGGCAGATACTTTTTTTATTAATGTCTGAAGTTTTTCCTGATTCTCCTCATACAAAATTGTAAAAGCCCCATATTGACTGTACTCAGGTGGTATGGGATGAGTCTTAATCCAACTGCCGTTCACATAATCGTAGAAATTATCACCCGGTTTGACAGAGGTGTCCATATTTTTTTTGTCAATCGCTTTTTCCATTGTATTTCCATCTTTTCCTTCTGCAAAAACCGATAGTGCCGTAACAATAATCAGCATTGCTGTTATTATAGTTTGTTTCATTTTATTAAAATTAATGTTGAATCGGGCGGCAAAAGTAGAAAAAGAATTCAAACAAGCAGAAAAACAAAGTAAATCATTTTGTTTATTCTACTTTTTAAACCGCCAGGGACTTATCAGTGTAAAAGTCCTTGAGATATTGAAACCAAAATAGATGTCGCCGTCAAACCAACTGCCTTGTGTGGCGGTAAGATAACCACTCCCATATCTTCCCATTTTAAAGAGGTAAGGTCCATACTTCCATAATATGTAAGGGAAAGAGGCATTTTTTTAGCACCTGTACTCTGTCGCAATATCTTATATTTGACAAATCCGTCAAAAGTTTTAAGGTGAGAACTTCGGCCTATACCAATTGCAAGCCGTTTGGTTATTCCATATTCAAATCCAAGACGTATTGTTGACTGATCGAGTCCGAAAAAATTATATGCACCGGTATTTAGTCTTCCAAAACGATGCTGAATAAGGAATATAAGTGTTCCTCTTTCCGGATTTTCAATAGACTGAGCATTAATTATTCTTGTAGTTTTAAAAGTCGCTTGTGCATATTCGATTGTTTTTGTTTCAGAAGTCTCTTTAATTGTGTCCTGAGCCAAACCCGTAAACTGCCCGATAATTAGCAATATTAATATTATTTTTTTCATATTATTTTATCTCAATTTTTTTTTGAAAAAAGTATAATTTATTGAGGTGAACTGTTTTCAATCCATAAATTGATCTGCTTTAGCTCACAATCCTGAAGTTGGGGTTTGTCTTTTGGCATTGGAGAGTATCCGGATTCGTAATTTACAGATCCTGCCAAAGAGCCGTTTTCTGCAATATCTTTCAAATCATTATAATTGTCGGTTCGAATACCCGCTTCAGGGAAACTTCCTCCATGACACCCATTGCAATTATTCACCATGATTGGTATAATATTGTCGGTGTAAGTCACATCCAAAGTGTCGCAACCATCGGCAGATTTTGGATATAGAACCTCCTCTTTATCATAATAGCATCCGCCAAGTGTAAATGATAAAAATATTGCAGCAAAGTAAAATACAACTCTTAAACGTTTTTTCATTTTTTTCATTTTTAAAAAGTAGGTAAGGTCAAATTTAAATCCTGATTACTGCCGAAAGATAGCCTAACATTAATTATCAGGCATTCCATCCTCTATCCATTTTTCAATTTGTTTTATTTTACAATCGGAAAGCTGATTCCCGTTTTTCGGCATTGGAATATTACCATTCGACCACATAATTGTACCCAGAAGGCTTCCATAATTACCCTGTTGAATAGCTCCTGCAGCATTAATATTCTGGTAGTTTGTAAGGCTGATATCTCCTGTCTCCATTATATTATTATAATTGGTTAGAAGTTATTCCGTGTTGATGGCTTGCCGCATCGTGACACCCTGTTGTAGCACAGGTTGATTGAATAAGCGGCAAAACAGTATTCTGAAAATAGACAGTATCTGGATCGCAGGCTATAGTATCAATCGGTGGCTCTGTCCCTCCATTGTCTTGCGGAAGAATTATATCATCTGGATTATGAGTGCAGGAAATTAATAAGGCGAAAAATGTAAGTGGGATAAAGCCTGGAAATAGTGTTGTCCTTTTCATATTAGCATATTAGTAAAAAGTAGTAATCCTAGTTAATAATAATTCCTTAACCTAGCTGTATTTATCAGTAAATCAGCAACTACTGGCTTTATTCAGAAAGGTTATGCCGGTTTGTATATTCAGAAAACCCTAACCGGTTAATTAATTAACAGCTCAGGGCAGATTTTGTTTATTAAAAAATTAGAGAAATTCCCAACCGGAATAAGGTAGTGAAAATGTTATAATCTTTGCACTCTTTTTTCGCATCAATTTTATTTCACCGTAATAACCGAAATCCTCTTTTTCCCATCCATTCTTACCTTAATAGGTTTTTTAAAACGGACATGGCGAAAGAACTTAGTCTTTTCGATAAGCTCCTGTTCATCTAATTTTTCGTAAGTAATAAAACTTTCTGATTTTTCTGGTTGAACGGAAAAATAGCCAACATTAGCAGAAGTTACATTATGGAAAAAATGAGAACCGGAAGATGCATCCAACGGGTAACCTTTGAGGCTTGTTTCAACAATTACTTTAGCATTGGAAATTTGTGGCCAGTCAACCGGAATACCAATCCATCTATCACGTGTTCCCCAGCGGCCAGGTCCTATTAAAATATATTGTT
>JAOZOC010000149.1 GCA_029933495.1 Bacteroidales bacterium | reverse complement strand
GATTATCCCGTGCGTATCTTACCTGTTCTTTGTATTGACTAAACCAGTATTGTACATTGGGTGGCTGGTTTTCGGTTATATAATTATGCTCAAAAGAGTAACCCAAAACAGGGGTAAGACAATCATCGGCAGAGACAATCACAAATCCTTTCCCGTTTATCTGAAAAACGTAAAAGAAGTTCTTAATACCGTCAGTTTCGATATAAACCGGACTGATACTTAATTGATCGTACGAAATCTGCCCTTCAAACTGATTGTACTTCTCGAAGTAAAAATTGAGTGCAACAATTTTCGCACTTTCCGCAGGAACAAAATCAGCATATACTGACATGCTGAAAAGAACTGTTAAAACAAATAGTAAACTTTTTGATTTCATAATAACCTCCATTTTTTAATTTAACTGATGAATTTTTCAACAATATAAAAGTACAACATAACGAAGGCAAGTATGAACTAAATGAATAAACGCCGGGGTTCATCTGGTAAACGCCGGGGTTTATTTATTAAACGTAGCTAACATATACAGAAAGGCAGATGTGTGAAGTGGGAACAACGGGGAAAATTTTTGAATTTTTGGAAGCACAAAACAAACCTTTTGGGTTGATGAAAGTATTTGGCGATGGCAACCCGGAAGGTTGAATATATCGTTAATTTATCTTGACCTTCCGGGTCACCTCTGCACTACCCTGCTTCGACCCAAAAGGTCAGGTCATCTTATATGTTTTCAAAATACTCTAGCACAACGTCTTTTCTGCGGGAAGAAACCGGAATTCTGTGGCCGCTTTTCATAATAATCGTTCCTCCCTCAGCTTTCTCATAGCCTTCGATATAAGAGGGATTAATAAGATGTGAACGGTGAACACGAAGAAAATTATAGTCTCCCAACATGCTTTCATACTCTTTCAGGGTTTTGGAAATTACAATTTTTCGGTTTCCGTCGATATTTACTGTAGTGTAGTTTTGGTCCGACTCAAGGCAAATAATATCTTTAACCTTAATGACGTAAACATGGTCACTTGTACTAAAGACAATTTTCTTATCTTCCTTTTCATTAAAATTAGATAACAGAGTGTTCATTTTCAGACTAAGCTCTGCTTTCATTATGTGTGTAGCTCTTTCTATTGATCTTTTTAGTAACACGGGGTCAAAAGGTTTTAAAATATAGTCGATAGCACTATATTCAAATGCCCTCACGGCGTATTCATCGTAAGCAGTTATGAAAATTATATTGAAATCAATCTTTTCGATTCTTGTTAAGATGTCAAAGCCTGCACCGTCAGGAAGCCTGATATCGAGAAAAACCAGGTCAGGTTTGGTCTCCTTAATAATACTTATGCCCGAGGCGACACTATCAGCCTCTCCAATAATATCAACGTCAGTACACTCCTGCTCAATGAAGTATGAAAGCAGTTGCCTGATATTACTTTCATCATCTATGATTATTGCCCGGATCATTATAACAACATTTCTGGTTATTGATGATTTAATAATCACAAAGATAATAAAAAATTATTCTTGCAACGGGTAAAGGATAAAAATATTAAATGGAAATTTGTCGTGCACTAAAAAGAGAGCAAATTAGAGCGCACTCAATGTTTTACTGAGTTTGTCAATATCAATAGGTTTTGTAAGATAGCCATCCATTCCGACTTCATAGCACTTATCTTCATAGTCTTTTAAGGCATGTGCTGTTAAAGCAAAAATTGGTATTTTGGAATCCAGAATAGATTCGTTCCCGCTTCTGATTGCCATTGTTGCTTCCAGACCATCCATTTCGGGCATTTCAATATCCATGAGTATTGCATCAAATTTTTCGGAAGCAAGTATTGAGACTGCCTTTTTACCATTATCAACTGTTTTGGCAGTATGCCCCAGCCGCTTCAGGAATGCGGATATTACCTGAGCATTCAGCAGGTTGTCTTCGGCAACCAAAATATGAAGTGCAGCCTTTTCAACTGTTTCATCAACAAGGCTGGCAGAAGCCATTTTATCTCCAACTGTGATAGCTATCTCAAATTTAAAATCACTACCTTTACCTTTTTCACTTTCAACCCATATTTTACCATTCATCATTTCGACAAACCGTTTTGAAATTGTAAGCCCGAGTCCGGTACCGCCAAATCTGCGAATTGAAGAGTTGTCGGCTTGAGTAAAGTCATTGAAAATTAGTTTTTGCTTTAGCTTTGTAATCCCAATTCCGGTATCTTTTACTGAGAATAGCAATCTTACCATATTCTCATCTATATCTTTGAGTTTCACAATGACCTTAACATTTCCCTCATCTGTAAACTTTATTGCGTTGCCTATCAGATTATAAAGCACCTGCCTGAGAACATCAGAATCACCTTTAACAAATTCGGGAACCTTTTTTTCAATTGAATAAGATAGTTTGATCTTCTTGCTATCAGCATCAAGATAAAAAGCATTGATAACAGAAGTTACAAGATTATTAAGCTCAAAGCCCTCATTCTTCAGCTCCAGCTTACCACTCTCAATCTGCGAATAGTCAAGAATATCTTTAATAAGAGCCAGGAGATGTTCAGAAGAGTCCTTTATGCGTTTCAGATTTATTTTATGCTCAGGGTCTGTTACGGTTCTTATTGTCAGGTCACAAAATCCTATAATGGCATTAATAGGAGTTCTAACCTCATGACTAATATTGGCAAGAAAGCGATTTTTTGTTTCATTTGCCAGTTCCGCCTGTTCCTGGGCTATTTTCCTCTGTTCATTTTCCTGCTTAAGTCTATTGGTTCTTTCCTGCACACGCTTTTCCAATTCAGAATTCATTTGCTTAAGCTCTCTGTTTGCTCTTGCTTTTATCCGATAACGAGACCAAATAATCACTACCAACAGAGCAATAACTATAAATGCAAAAATGAAAAAGTTTCTTACATTTTGAGACTGGGAATCATCAAGCTTTTTCTCTGTTTTTACTATTGTATTTTGTTGCTCTTTATTGCGCATCTCATACTCCATCTGCAAAGTAGCAATTTTATTACTGGTCTCCTTATTAAAAATTTCATCCTTAAGCATTGCATACTCCGCTTCATATTTAAGGGCATTTTCAAAATCTTTCTTTTTCTGGTAGGCCAATGACAAATTTTTCAGATCGTCCTTTAGTATTTTAACAAGATGTATCTGCACGGCCAACTCCTTACTTTCCATAAGGTAGCTAATTGCACGATTGTATTTTCCCTGACCAAGATTTGTTAATCCAATATTTTTTAATGTTACGGAGATCATATTCTTGTCTCCGGATTTTTTACTAATGGCAAGAGACCTTGAATAGTAACCAAGAGCCTTGTTGTATTCTTCTTTACTGCGATAGACATTTCCGATATTATTTAAAATACCTGCACCATTCTGCAAATCAGAATTCTCCATTTGGGTAATTTCGTAAGCATGCTCATAGTAAGAAAGAGCTTTATCGTTCTCGCCTTCATACCAGTTAACATTTCCAATGGCAACATAAGCATTCAGCATACCTTTGTAATCGCTGATATCTTCGCTTAATTTCAAAGCCCTGCTATAATTCTCAAGTGCTTTTTCATTCTGTCCTAAATTTCTAAAGATTATCCCGGCATTTATCAACGATGAAATTACCCCTTCATCATCCTTTAATCTATTATATATTTCCAAAGCATTAAGATGAAACTCAAGAGATTTGTCAAAATCTCCTAAAGACCTGTAAGCTATTCCAATCTGATCAGAACTTGCAGCAATTCCCCTATCATCTTTTATCTGTTCATATATTTTAATAGATTGAAGAAAACTATTAAGAGCCTTTATATTATCTCCAGCACCATAATATGCTACTCCAAGTGACAAATATGAGTTTGCCTTTCCCTTTTCGTCATTCTCATTTATAGAATTTTCAAGTGCCTGATTGGCAAGCTCCAGTGCCTTTTTAGGTTGTTGATCCACGTAATAGGTAACAAGCTGGTTGAGTAATTCCGTTTTTTTAACACCTGTTGCTTCCATAGCTTTCTGTTCCAACTCATTAACAGAGTCCAAACTACGAGCTATCAACAGGTTAGCACCCACTAATAGAATAAAAATGGTAACGGCATATGTAAAATATCGAGTAATTGTCAAAATAAAATTGAACTAATTATCATTAATTAACCTGAAAACAAATAACTTACGACTTTTGGAGTAGTTTATACGCAATGTTTTCAGAAAAGATATATAAATTTCATTTTTTTTTATTTCTCCCTTTTAGTTTTATGAAATATTACTACTTTTGCAGCCGGTTTATATTACTTGACAGGCGACAATCAGAATATCACAATCGAAAATCGGATGTCGTAAATTATAAATCACAAGATGGTCCAGTAGCTCAGCTGGATAGAGCAACAGCCTTCTAAGCTGTGGGTCACAGGTTCGAATCCTGTCTGGATCACTTTTTTACCATCAAACAAGAACATAAACCGCTTAAATGATTGGATTTGAGCGGTTTATGTTTTTTACCCCTTCAAAATATATCAAATATTTCATTCTAAATGGGACTAATTCGAGACCCATTTCAGAAATCCAAAGATGGGTCACCCGAAACCTATATAATGTTGATAATCTGCCTTATTCCAATAATCTCTAACCTAATATCATCCCCACAATAGTAGCTGAAAGTAGCGATGCAAGTGTTCCGGCCAGTAAAGCTTTGAAACCATATTGAGAAAGTAAGACGCGCTTTCCGGGAGCAAGGGAGCCAATCCCTCCTATCTGTATTCCTATAGAAGCAAAATTGGCAAATCCACATAACATATAGGTTCCCATGATAATGGATTTCTCATACGTAAAAGCACCAGCTTCTTTCATATCGGCCAGACTAATATAACCTATGAACTCAGTCATAATAATTTTTTCTCCCAATATTCTTCCTACCAGTGTAATATCCTCTGAAGCTACACCAATCAGCCACATCAAAGGGGCAAAGGTGTATCCAAGGATAAACTGCAAGGACAAATCACTATACTGGCCGTTTGTAAAATGTTCAATAGAAGCATTTAAATTTGTCAGTGACCCGATTTGAAAAAACAGGTAATTAATAAATGCAATGAATGCAATAAAAACCAACAGCATAGCAGCGACATTCACAGCAAGTTTAAGACCCTGTGTAGTTCCGTTTGAAATGGCATCTAAAATATTCTTTCCAATTTTATCTTTAGGGACATTTGTCTCTGAATCTATTTCCTCTGTCTGAGGGACAAGGATTTTTGAAATAACAATAACTCCCGGTGCAGCCATAATAGAAGCTGCAAGCAGATGTTTGGCATAAATAAGTTCCTGCACAGGATCGCCCCCGCCCAACACCTTAATATATACAGCCAGGACACCACCGGCAAGTGTTGCCATTCCTCCGGCCATTACCAGTAAGATTTCAGATTTTGTCATTTTTTCGAGGTACTCCTTTATCATAAGTGGTGATTCTGTTTGCCCCAAAAAGATATTTCCAGCCACTGAAAGGCTTTCAGCACCTGAAAGCTTAAGCAATTTTGTCATTACCCAGGCCAATGCAAATACTACTTTCTGAATTATTCCAAGATAAAAAAGCACACTTGTTAAAGCAGAGAAAAATATAATTGTAGGTAAAATAGTAATAGCAAAGTTAATGAGGGGCATTTCTATCTGGCCGGTCACAAAGGATGCAAATAGAAACTCAGTCCCTGAATTTGTAAATTCCAGGATTTTCACAAATATTTTTCCGACAAACTCAAAAAAGGCCTGGACAAAAGGAACCTGCAAAACACCTATTGCCAATAATAATTGTAAGCTAAGGCCGATGCCAACAACTTTCCAGGAAATAGCCTTACGGTTACTACTAAGAAGCCAGGCAAGCCCAATTAATACAAACATCCCTAACAAACCTCTAAGGATAGTAATAAGATTAAAGGATTTCCCTATGGGTATTGGTACAATACTGGGATTCTCATTTTCAGTATCTTCTGAAGATTCTGAACCTGACTCATCAAAGTTGGCAGCAGAGGCAGTATCTCCGTCTGAATAAGCAATCATTTCTGAGGAAGAATCACCAGCAAGGAGTCCGTTAGCTCCAAGTTTAGGGGCAACAAAAGGAATTAAAATAATAAGAATAATTGAAATTAAAAATGGCCAGTACCTTTTCATATTAAAATATTTTAGTAAATAATTGTTGCTCTATTGTAAATTCATTTTGTCGTCTTGTGATAGACAATCATATGATTTTAATAATCTATTTGGTGAGAATTCCACTCTGGGTTGATAAATCATATTTTCACTTCTCTTTTCTTCGGTTTATTTCATCCCTGATTTTTGAAGCTTTCTCATACTCCTCTTTTTCAACTGCTTGCCGAAGTAAATCATTCAATTCATCGACAGAGTATTGCTCATACAAATTGGAAGGTTTTTTGACCTTTTCCTTCTTAGGCATATCCTTATCCTTTTCGTCAACAATGATACCGGCTTTCGACATTATACTTTCATAAGTATATACCGGGCAGTTGAATCTTAGCGACAGGGCGACAGCATCAGAAGTTCTTGCATCAATCCTGTATTCATGTTTACCATCCAGACAAACAAGTTCTGCATGAAAGACTCCATCCTGAAATTTATTTATCACAACCTCCTTCATTGTTATCCCGAAAGTTTCAGAAAAACTTTTGAAAAGATCATGAGTCAAGGGCCTCGAAGGCTTCATTTTTTCCAGTTCAATGGCAATAGCCTGGGCCTCAAATCCACCTATAATTATTGGCAGCCGGCGTTTTCCACCCAGTTCACCGAGTATTAATGCATAAGCCCCACTCTGTGATTGGCTATATGACATTCCTATTATTTCAAGTTTAATTTTCTCCATCAATTCACCAACAGATTTAGTTTGAAATCGCAAATAAAAGTATTAATAATTTTAATTTATCAGCCACTTTATAATAATAAATTTAAAAAAATATTAACAATCCTTAAAAGCCAGTGTGCTTAAGCAGGGCAAACCTCTTAACAATCAATTGTTTTTGATACTTTATAACATATTATGAATAAATATTGTTAATCTGAAAATACTTTCTATTTTTGCGCCTTAATAATCAAATTAATAAAAAATATGAAACGAATTTTATCCATTTTGTCGGTAATATTACTACCGGTTCTAACATTTGCCAGTGAAGCTGACCTGGTCATTCCTGATGGAGTTAAGTCTCAGACAATTCTTTATTGGGGTTTCCTCATAACTTTTGCCGGATTTTTATTCGGTCTTTATCAGTTTATGAAGGTAAAAAAAATCAGAGCCCATAAATCTATGTTAGATGTGGCCCATGTAATTTTCGAAACTGCTAAAACCTACCTGATCCAGCAGGGAAAATTTCTTGCTATCCTATTTTTCTTTATTGGTAGTGCAGTAGCTTTCTATTTCGGGTTCCTTTCCGATGCCAATTTTGGCGTAGGGGCAGTATTAATGATCCTTGGATGGACTGTTATCGGAATCCTTGGTTCATATAGTGTTGCCTGGTTTGGGATAAGGATGAACACACTTGCAAATTCAAGGATGGCTTTTG
>JAOZOC010000712.1 GCA_029933495.1 Bacteroidales bacterium | reverse complement strand
TAGGTTTTAGGTTGGGAATCATCAGAGGATGGGACTCCAACTGGTACGGAGGTAAAAATTACGAACAAAAGCTTGTTGAGGACAACAACATTAGAAAATATCTGAATGCAAGGCTTGCAAAAGCAGGTGTTTCACGTATTTTGATTGAACGTACTCTCAAACTTGTTACTGTTACTATTTTTACTGCACGTCCTGGTATAATTATTGGTAAAGGCGGTCAGGAAGTTGATAAGCTTAAAGAGGAATTGAAAAAGCTGACCGGTAAAGAGATACAGATCAATATCTCTGAGATTAAAAGGCCAGAACTGGATGCCGTTATCGTTGCCAATTCCATCGCTCGTCAGATTGAAGGAAGAATCTCATTCAGAAGAGCCATAAAAACAGCGATTGCTTCTTCGATGAGAATAGGGGCTGAAGGTGTGAAGGTTTTAATTTCCGGTCGTCTTGGTGGTGCTGAAATGGCAAGGGGTGAAATTTACAAGGAGGGTAGAATTCCATTGCACACTCTCAGAGCTGATATTGACTATGCTCTTGCCGAAGCTCATACTACTTATGGCCGTATCGGGATTAAAGTATGGATTTGTAAAGGTGAGATTTACGGAAAACCTGATCTTTCTCCTGTTATTGCAGATAAGAAAAGGCCTCAACAGAGTGGAGGTAGATCAAAGAGAAGAAGAAGATAATAAGTATTTTGAAACGAATATAATAATATTACGATAATGTTACAGCCAAAGAAAACGAAATACAGGAAAATGCAAAAGGGCAAGATGAAGGGAAATGCCATGCGGGGAAATCAACTTGCTTTTGGCTCCTTCGGAATAAAATCCCTTGATGAAGCTTGGATTACCGGTAGGCAAATAGAAGCAGCCCGTCAGGCTGTTACACGTTATATGAAGCGTGAAGGGCAACTCTGGATCAGAATATTTCCGGATAAGCCGATTACTAAGAAACCTGCTGAAGTTCGTATGGGTAAAGGAAAAGGAGCACCCGAAATGTTTGTTGCGAGGGTATCTCCCGGAAGAATCCTTTTTGAAGCTGAAGGTGTACCATTGGAGATTGCTAAAGAGGCTTTAAGACTTGCAGCTCAGAAACTGCCTGTCATAACAAAGTTTGTTGTAAGAAGAGATTACGTAGAAGAAACAATATAATAACATGGAACAAGAAGTAATTAGAGAGCTATCCACTCCGGAACTCGTTGAAAGACTTGAAACAGAGTCAAAGCAGCTTATTAGGCTGAAGCTCAATCATGCGGTCTCTCCTTTGGAGAATCCGAATAAAATATCGGCATACCGTAAAACAGTTGCCAGAATTAAAACGGAATTAAGAAAAAGAGAGCTTGAAGAAGTTAATAAAAGCGAAAAATAATAATGATGGAAACCAGGAACTTAAGAAAAGATAGAATTGGCCTCGTAGTGAGCAATAAGATGGATAAGTCTATTGTTGTCAGGGTCGAGCGTAAAGTTAAGCACCCTATTTATGGTAAGTTTGTGAAAAAATCTACCAAATTCCTTGCTCATGACGAAAAGAATGACACGAATATCGGAGATAAAGTGCGGATCATGGAAACCAGGCCATTGAGTAAAAATAAATGTTGGAGATTAGTTGAAATTATTGAAAGAGCTAAGTAAAAATGGTACAACAAGAATCAAGATTAGCAGTAGCTGATAACAGCGGAGCAAAAGAGGTACTTTGTATAAGAGTGCTTGGCGGAACTAAAAAAAGATACGCTTCATTGGGCGATAAAATAGTGGTAACCGTTAAAAAAGCAATTCCTTCTGGAAATATTAAAAAAGGAACTGTGACGAAAGCTGTTATTGTCAGAACCAGAAAGGAAAAAAGAAGACCCGACGGTTCATATATTCGTTTTGAAGACAATGCTGTGGTTCTTCTTAATGCAAACGGTGAAATGATAGGTACTCG
>JAOZOC010000711.1 GCA_029933495.1 Bacteroidales bacterium | reverse complement strand
AGAATGTAATCCTCTTTCATTTGCTTTCTGTTGGATTCATCACTGGTTATTTTCGTAAGCTCATCAGTCAAATTTTTCGTTGTCAGCTCACTTTGTATCAGCTCCTTCACTATCTCTTTGTCCATAATAAGATTTACCAGCGAGATATATCTGATAATATCTTTGTCGATAACCATTTTGGCTATTGAATATGAGATATAACTTCCTTTGTAGCAGACAACCTCCGGCACTTCAAAAAGTGCCGTTTCGAGAGTTGCTGTTCCCGAAGTGACAAGAGCGGCAAATGAGTTGCGCAATAATGCGTGAGTTTTGTTAAATACAATTGTAGCTTTTATTCCTGCCGTCAGTTCATCATAAAACTCCTTTTCGACCGATGGAGCCCCTGCAATTACAAACTGGTAATTACTAAAATGTGTTGTTACCGAAAGCATTACCGGCAACATTTTTTTTATTTCCTGTTTTCGGCTACCAGGAAGCAATGCAATAACCGGCTTCTCCGGCAGATTATTTTCTTCAAAAAACTTTTCTGCATCATTTTCAGGCAATTGTTCAATCATATCCAACAACGGATGTCCCACAAAATCGACATCATAATCATATTTTGCGTAAAAATCCTTTTCAAAGGGGAGTATCACAAACATCTTGTCAACAAACTTCCGTATTTTATATACCCTGGATTTTTTCCAGGCCCAAACCTGGGGTGAGATGTAATAGAACACTTTGAATCCTCCTGCATTGTGTGCAAATTCGGCTATCCGTAAGTTAAAGCCGGGATAATCAACAAGAATAACTGCATCAGGTTTGTACTCAGCAATATCTTTTTTGCAAAACTTAATATTCTTAAGAATTGTTGTCAGATTGGCAATCACTTCGGCGAAACCCATAAAAGCAAGGTCGCGATAGTGCTTAACAAGCTCACCGCCCTGTTGCTGCATCAGGTCACCACCCCAAAACCTGAACTCTGCGGAACTGTCCTTTTTTTTCAGCTCCTTCATCAGATTTGAAGCATGCAGGTCGCCTGAAGCCTCGCCGGATATTAGGTAATACTTCATTAAAAGATGTAGCTTTTAAACAGAAAAAACAATATCACAGATGCAAAGGTAATGACCAAAACTCCGTTTCCCGACTTTTCGTATTTCAATGTCACGAAATAGTACCGGAAATAGGTCAGGTTTACGAAGATGCTGACCAGAACCTGTGTCTCCGTATCCAGCCATAGTTTTGCGACACCAATCAGCATCAGAAACCAGTTTATCAGCCATATCACCCCGAACAGAAACACCGGAGTAATAATCCCGAGAAACAGCCCGAACAGAAAATTGTCTTTTTTTAATGCGTTCATTGTTTTATTTTTCTACCGCAGAGGCGCAATTGCGCAGAGTCATTTCTTTGCGTCATTGCGTCTTAGCGGTTAATATCTAAAAAAATTATTGACAAACCTCCTAAACCCATCCTTTAAAAGAGAAACATTAAAATTTATTAAAAATCCTAAACGTTTATCTGCCAATTTTAAATAAGAAATAATTTGAGCCTCATGAACAGGAAGAAGTACATCTTTTGCTTTAACTTCAATTACTATTTCATCTTCTACTATAATATTTATTCTGAAATCTTTATCCAGTTCCACACCTTTATAATATAAAGGTAAATAAACCTGCCCTTCTGCCTTAATACCTCTACTTCTAAGTTCTGAAATAAGACAGTATTCATAAACAGATTCTAACAAACCTGGACCCATTTCTTTATGAACGGTAATAGCTGAATCAAGAATTTCTTTTGATAATCTATTATATTCTTCTTTTTTCATTTTGATTTTACGTTAATAAACTTTGAGAGTTTATCTATTCTCTTTACAGACAATGGTAATGAATACAAACATCACATATCAAACTTCCATTCCCTAATCACCTCAATAGCCTG
>JAOZOC010000148.1 GCA_029933495.1 Bacteroidales bacterium | reverse complement strand
CGTGGAGGCCTTTGTTGCCCGACCAGGGTTCGAACCTGGACTCTTCTGATTCAGAATCAGACGTGTTGCCAATTACACTATCAGGCAATGCGGCGCAAAGATATAAAATCTTAACCTCTTTTAATTTTTTTTATAAATTTATTTTCCGGCTTTCATATTAATAAATCATTCTATATTTGTCGCATCCATATAATATTCTTTAAATATGAAAAATATTGCTACTCTTGTTTTACTCCTGATAGGGTTTGGTTTTGTCTCTTTTTCGCAGGATGTTATTGTCAAAACAGATGGCTCAACTATTAAATGCAAAGTTGTTGAGGTGGGGCCGGATATTATCAAATATAAAAGACTGGATAACATTAGCGGGCCAGACTACTTCATTGAAAAAGCATCAGTTGCCAAAATAGATTATAAAAACGGGGCAAAGGATATATTTGATTATGAAGGTCAGAATACTCCTAAAAAAAATATGAAGAATTTACCCATTGAACGCAAAGGCTACATTGCCCTAACACTTGGGCCAGCCTTTCCTACCGGAGATTTCGGCAGTGGCGATCTGAGTAATCCTAAAGCCGGACTTGCAAAAACAGGCTTTCAATTCAATCTTATAAACTTTGGGTATCGCTTTTCAAGAAATATTGGAATTGCCGGTCTATGGAACGGAGCAGCACATTCAATTCAGCATATTGACGATGGTGTATGGTCGCATGGATATTTTCTGGGTGGTTTGCTTATAACATTTCCTTCGGAAAGAATTGATTTCGATATCCGTGTTATGGGCGGTCTTATGAATGCAACAGTATCAATTCCATCATTAAATTATGAATCAAGCGGTATTGCCTTTGGATATGATATTGGCGGAGTTGTAAGATTTCATCTCGGCAAGGTAATTTCTTTCATAGTAACCGCTGACTATGCAGGAGGTAAACCAACAATGAGCTCTGGTAGCAGCCAGAGTTTTGAGCAAAGCATTACAACTTTAAGCATTGCCGGCGGAATAGCATTCCGCCTAAAATAGGGTCTGCTGAAATAGTCTGTGGTGCATCAGATACAAAGCTGCAAGGTGAAGTTGTATAGTAATACTACGATGCCGAAGCAATGTAGTAGATGATGTGCTACAGACTAACATAAATAAATGCAAGGCTTTATTGCCGTATGTGGCAAAAAGCTTGCACTTTAATAAATAATAGTGGTTATATTTAACTATGATTCACCTAATTATGTGTTTTTAAGCAGATCCTAAAATAAACTACCTTTTATTCTTCTTAGCCCACGAATCCCGAAGTGTGACTGTTCTGTTAAATACCGGCCTTTCGTCTGTTGAATCCTTATCAATACAAAAATATCCCAGCCTTTGAAATTGAAACTTCTCAAGTTCTCGCATCTCCATAACAGCAGGCTCAATTTTACCGGTTACAATCTTCAACGAATCAGGATTTAAATTTGATTTGAAATCTTTTGATTCATCATCAACCTCATCAGGATTTTCATTAATAAAAAGCCTGTCGTACAACCTTACCTCAGCATCAACCGCATGCTTCACCGATACCCAGTGCAATGTCCCTTTTACTTTGCGCGTACTTCCCGAACCGCTTTTTGTTTCAGGATCATAAGTACAATAAAGCTCAGTTACTTTTCCGCTTTCATCTTTCTTATAATCCTCGCACTTAATAATATATCCTCCTTTTAATCTCACTTCCCTGCCCGGTCCGAGGCGAAAGAATTTCCGGGGCGGATCTTCCATAAAATCATCATGCTCAATATAAAGTTCCCTGCTAAAAGGTACTTTACGTGTCCCCATTGATTCATCTTCCGGACTTACTTCCAGCTCAAGCTCTTCGATCTTATCCTCAGGATAGTTAGTAATGATAACCTTTAATGGATTCAAAACCGCAAATACTCTTGGTGTTATTTTATTCAGATGCTCTCTGATACTAAATTCCAGCAATCCAACATCAATAATATTATCACGCTTGGCAACTCCGATTCTATCTGCAAAATTTCTTATTGACTCAGGTGTGTAACCTCTTCTTCTCAAACCTGAAATTGTTGGCATCCGCGGGTCGTCCCAACCATTGACATAATCCTCCTTCACAAGCTCCAGCAGTTTCCTTTTGCTCATAACTGTATAGCTGAGATTTAACCTTGCAAATTCAATTTGCCTCGGGCGATAGTCGGTATCAATTATCTGATCCAGAAACCAGTCGTAAAGCGGACGGTGAATTTCAAATTCAAGTGTACAAATGGAGTGGGTTATTCCTTCAATATAATCCGACTGCCCATGTGCATAGTCGTACATCGGATAGATACACCACTTATCGCCTGTACGATGATGTGTTGCATGCAGAATTCTGTACATAACAGGATCGCGCATATGCATATTTGGTGATGACATATCTATTTTTGCCCTTAATACTTTAGATCCATCAGGAAATTCACCACTCCTCATACGTTCAAAAAGATCGAGACTTTCTTCTATCGGCCTGTTTCTAAACATACTTTCTATTCCGGGTCGGGTGGGCACTCCACGCTGCTCGCTAATAGCTTCCGATGACTGTTCTTCAACATAAGCCTTTCCATCCTTAATCAACTTCACGGCCCATACATACAATTGGTCGAAATAATCGGAGGCATAATAGAGCCTGTCCTCCCAATCAAAACCAAGCCATCTTACATCTTCCATAATTGATTGTACGTACTCCTCCTCCTCTTTTGTGGGATTAGTATCGTCAAACCGAAGATTTGTCATGCCATTATAATTATCGGCAAGTCCAAAATTCAGGCATATCGACTTTGCATGGCCTATATGGAGATAACCGTTTGGTTCCGGTGGAAAGCGAGTATGAACCCTGCCTCCGTTTTTCCCGTTTTTGATATCTTCTTCTACAATTGCTTCCAGAAAATTCAATGATTTTGTCTCTTCCTTATTCAAGTCCCCGATTTTTTTTTCGTTGTGTTCCATTAGTGACGTTAGTTTTATGGCGTCAAATTTAGTAAAAACAAAACTACAAGGTAGATTTTTTTAGTAAACAGATATTTTTTACTTTTTTATTCAAAGGGGCTACTATAAAAAGAGGGTGAAATGATTTTAGCCACTTTTACCTCTAAATCTCTACCCGCCAAAATGGCGGGACAGGCTCTATTGAGGAGACTAATGCTGTCGTTCCAACAAGGGTCGACATTCCGAACGAAGTGAAGGAATCTTATTGCTCTCATTCGTTTCTTGTTGTCATTCCGAATGTTGGGGTTTGCCTTGTGGGGTGGAATGAGGAATCCCCTTGAAATACCGGCAGTCCTTGCAGCAAGGGAGATCCCTCACTCTTGCGCTTTGGCCTACCCCCGGGTTCGGAATGACAGGGGTATTTGAAATGACAGAGATGTAGTAAAAAGTTTACTGCACCACAAATTTACACCTCCCCACCGGCATACCTTTACTATAAACCACTGCAAAATAGATTCCCTTTTGCCACTTGTTTATATTAACAAGACTCTCCTGTTGATATTGATAGATTTTTTCGCTGTGGACCTCCTGCCCGTAAATATCAAAACACCTTAATTCTATATTTCTGTGATGCTCCGTATTCTCATACTCAAAAGTAATACTACCATCACTTACCGGGTTTGGGTAAGCCTTCATGGGTATCTTTCTTATACTCTCGTAGTATTCTTTTGGTGAAGGCGCATCTCCAATATTTGTCCATATAAAACAATCCGACAGATCAATTGTGGAAGACTGAATCCCTCCCGGACACAGACTATCATAGGTATGTGGTGTAGGATCGAAAGGAACATCATTAAGGTTTTCGTCTATTTTGTAAACGTAGATGTCTTTATCGCCTTTAGTTTCTTCTATACTGGCTGCAAATACATAATTGTTATCGTAAGTTTTTATTAATTCCGCTGAAGTTGTATTTGGTTTTGGTAATATATTATATAGATTACCGGCTGTGTCAACTACTAAAACCCCTCCCGGGTTTAATGATATACCAGGGCCAAACAACGAAGCTGTAATAAATAAAGAATCATTTATCCTTGCAACATCCCTGAAATGATTACTATTTACATCAGGGCCGATTTGTGCATTTGTTACCTCATTATATCCCAGTTCTTCACCATCTTTGTTATAAAACATCAATAATCCAAAATCCAGACTGTTTGGTAATTTTCTAATACCAACCCCCATAAATACGGAATCATTCAACGGAATTGTCTTATATGCATCCCCGAACACCGAATCCAAAGCATAAAACGGCAAAATCCATTTTTCTTCAAAAAGGCTGTCGATGCCGATAAACAGGGGGCGAAGGAAAACATGGGTCGTATCATCCGGATAGGGCCAATAGCAAAACCCGGAGATATAATATTCGTTATTGATCTCCTCAATTGAATAACCTGCAGGATTTCGTATCCAGGAATGGTTGTTTTGCGAAGCATAAGGTTTTGTCCATAAAACATCTCCCTCAGTACTTAGACCTATTAAATGAACTTTATCAATCTGGGCCTCTGATTCGAAGTTAGACAATACAACTAATTCGCTTTCTTTGGTTATCCAAATATCATTTGCAGAACCAAATGAAAATTCATCACTATAATCTAAGATTTTGCACCAAACCTTATTCCCACAAGAATCCATTTTAATAATTAATGGCCATTGCGTTGGAAAGAATATGTAACCGCATATATAAATATTGCCGTAGTTATCAGAAACCGAACTAAAAAAACCTATATCCCCAAGTGAATGTTCAAATGTTTTATCATATAATAAATTAAGGTTGATGTCCGTTTTAAGATTCCAACCAGATTCCCCTTCATATCCCCCTGTAATGTAATACCCTTTATCGTATTGTTCAATAATATCGCTTGAATAATCTATTCTATTCGATACGCCATAGTAAGCCTCTGTTTTAATTTGAGCAAATAAAATTTGGTAAGTTGCTATAAAAAGTGTTATTACAATTATTGTTCTCATAATTTTAAATTATAAATAAGGATATGCTTCGGAATAGGAACATATCCTTATTAGTTTTTAATCAATAATTGTAAACTTAACACTTTCAACCAACTTTCCGTTGATCTTTAATGATGTAATATAAACACCTGCTTTCCAGCTTCGTGTATCAATAGAAATCTGGTCCTGCCTGTTTAAAGTATTCTTTGAATATTTCAAATCTCCTGTAATATCATTTATCTCAATTTTTGCAGCTGCCTCCTGCTCAAGTTCATATTCAACAATAATATAATCCTTTGCAGGATTTGGTTGTACTTTTATTAACCCGGGTGCTTCATCTGCTTTGCTCAATAGTTCATTATACTCACTGTTTATGGCAGCCGATTTTAACAGGTCGGGTAAAAATATGGGCTCTTCATAATCAATATGGTTTAATGCTAACAATATATTTCGTGCATATACACCTGCCTGCCCGCTTTGGGCTGCTTCAATATCTGCAAGAGTTACTATTTGGGTGCTGTCGGCCTCTAGAATGCCTTTGCCCTGCTGGGCCAAGTCAGTAAGTAGTGAGTAGTAAGTAGTGAATTGTGAGTGGGCTTCTGTTTCTGCCGAAGTAAGTTCAAATTGCGATGGAATACTATTTAATGTACCAAGCCCTTCGCTCCACTCTCCCTGATCAAAGTTCAACATAGCCAGTTGATATTTTGCATTAAAGCTGTTTTCGTTTTCAAGCAATAGTGCAAGGCTGTCCAATGAGGCCTGCTGGTTAACCGTATCGTTCAGGTAATATCTCACAAGCTCATTAAAATACACGGCTTTTTTTAGTTTAAAAGCTGCCAGCCTGCTTTCGGCCTCTTCCCTTATTGATACTATGCTGCGTCCTGCCAATATCTGAGCCTTCATATATTCGGGCAAAGGGTCCCGCCGTTCGTCCAGTTTGCTCATCAATGCTTCCGATTTGGCTGCTTTGGGATTAGCAACCATAATATCGCGTATCATAGCCCCGGGCAATACATCCTCTTTTTCGATGGCTGTGCTTACCACAGTATCACTCAGATAAGGCGATTTACTCATCAAATCGTTATAGACCTGCATAGTTTCAGGAGGGAGACTTGTTTCAACATCGGTTTGTGTTGCTTCGGTATCTCCACCGTCAATTAGTACAAATAACAATTGCTGCGTGGAGTCTATTTTCTGTTCCGACTCTGCAATACCTCCTTTTAAGCCCTCTTCGGTATCACCACTGTTTCCTTCTTCCGACGGAGGGCAGCCGTCTTCATAAGTCCAGTTTGGTTGGAAATTCATTGCTGTTAATGTAACCGTACTTTCCGTGTAATCAACAGGTCTGACATCATCCTCATCTGTATTCAAAGGATAATAATAAGTAATATGTTTAGCCTCGTTAAGAATGTCGTCATAGTCATCGTTGGGAGTCTGGCTATCAATCTGGAAGAGGTTACCTGCCATATCTTCGGGGCTATTGGATGGAGAACCCTGGCTGGCGGCAACGCCTGCTTCAGAAGGAACAAAAGGTGAGTCCCAGGTGATTATCTTATCCATTTCCGTTTGGTCGTATTGGTTACATAGTAGTTGGAGTCCTTCGCCGTTTTTAGCCCTGTTTTTCCCCTGTATATCCATTCCGCACTCAAGGTTTGTGAACCAGTTGCGGTAAATCTCATTGGATTCGCCACCGGACTCGTTGACTATCAAACCTATGCCTGTCGGTTCGCCAGCTTCGTGATAAAAATTATTTTCTTCAACTTTATATCCTGTGGAATTATCAAGATATAAACCGTATCCACCATCAATTGTGAATGGAGTATTTATATCAAAATTATTGTTTGTTATTAAAGGTACGGACATTCCTCCCACATATATGCCTCTGAAATTATTTCCAAAGTTAATATGATCAATTATTACAGAATGCTCAGTACTGCTTGCAGTGGCATAAATCCCCCTGTAAAGGTTTGTGAAAGAGCCGTATTCCCAATCGGGGTCTGGGCAGGGATTGGTATTGCTTATGCATTTACCCTTAACCGTAATACCCGAATTATATCCATATATACCGATTCCTTTATTGCCGGAGCTGCTAAAGTGACACTTCGAAAATCTTATTCCGTGTACGTTATTCATTCTAACCACCGGGGTTGTTGTTCCGGCACTTGAGTTAGCATCAAAAGTACAATTGCTAAAAAAGCTTAAGCTATTATATGCATAATCATAAAAATAAACGGCTATATTGTTGTCATCAAAAATTGCATCCGTTGCTTTTATTATTCCGCCGGTGTATAAAAGGTCAGGTGCAGGCTCACCATCTGCCGGTGTACTCATTTTAACAACTCTTATCCCGACATCGGCATCCGCAATTGTGCAGCCGTTTTTCATCTCTAAAGTGCCTTGATATTCCGGCAATTGGGGTTGATTGCGAGTTCCCCACACCTCTATTCCCAGCCATTGGCCGGATTCCGGGGTTATTGTGCCCCCGTCAATTATAAGTTGGGCACCGCGTTTAACGATTATTTTTGTTTCCGGAGATACTGTTAAGGTATTTTGGATGGTTAATGATGCTCCGGGTTCAATATAGAGGTAT
>JAOZOC010000710.1 GCA_029933495.1 Bacteroidales bacterium | reverse complement strand
ACTCTTTGCTTCATCTGAAGCAGGAACCTGATCCGGTTAATACCGGCGTAGGGAATAGAATACGATCAATATTTTGGCAATTCCTCTATTGAATGGTTTTAATTGTTTCTAATCATTTAAATATTTATTGCCATGGGTAATTTAAAACATTTTTTAATCTTTGTGATTTTCATGTCAATCTTGCTTCCTCAGGTAGCAAAAGGGCAATTCACGGTTTCGGGTTTGGTTTCCGATAAAGAAACCGGAAAGATATTGCCCGGAGCGTCGGTTACGATTGATAGCTCTTATTTGTCAACCATTACGGGCATTGACGGGCGGTTTACATTTAATAAAATTAATGAAGGCCCTCATTTCATTGTCATTTCGTATGTGGGATATAAAAATACGACAAAGGAATTCTCCCTTTCGGATAATATAGATTTAGTTTTTTCGCTTCAAAGTGATGTGATAATGAGCGATGAGTTTATTGTGGTATCAACACGTGTTTCAGATAAATCGCCTACAACCTATTCAGAATTGTCGAAAAGCGAGATAGAAAAGAACAACACAGGACAAGACCTTCCCTACCTTATTGCGCTTACGCCTTCGGTTGTGACAACTTCGGATGCAGGCTCGGGTGTGGGTTACACCGGAATTCGCATCCGGGGGACTGACGTAACCGGGATTAATGTTACAATGAACGGTGTCCCTGTTAATGATCCTGAGTCGCACAGTGTCTATTTTGTTGATCTGCCCGATCTGGCATCCTCAATTAACAGCATTCAGGTTCAAAGGGGAGTGGGAACATCTACAAACGGCTCTGCCGCTTTTGGGGCGAGCATTAACATTCAGACGACAAAGCTGAATCCCGATCCTTATGTTAAGTTTAGCAGTAATGCCGGTTCTTATAATACATTTAAAAATACACTGATTTTTGGTTCCGGATTGCTTGACGGTAAATGGGCTTTCGACGGCAGGCTCTCAGCTATCTCTTCCGACGGATATATTGAAAGAGGTTGGTCAAATCTGAAATCATTCTATGTTTCGGGTGGATATTTCGGATCTAAAACTATTGTTAAGGCTATGGTGTCATCAGGAAAAGAAAAGACGTACCAGGCCTGGTACGGTACTCCAAAGGACAGTTTGAAAACAAACCGCAGGTATAATCCATCAGGGATAATGTATGATGAAGATGGCAATATTGCGGGTTATTATGATAATCAAACGGATAATTACACTCAAACACATTATCAACTTCACCTGGTTCAAAATCTTGGAAACAACTTTAATCTGACATCATCGGCCTTTTACACAAAAGGAAAGGGCTATTACGAGAGTTATAAAAATCAAAAGAAATTTTCGAGTTATGGTTTTGATAATGTGATAATAGGTGGTGATACCATTACGAGAACAAACCTTATCCAGCAAAAATGGCTTGACAATGATTTTTACGGGATTAATGCAGCTTTGAATTACGAAGGGAGTAAACTGGAAGCTACTCTTGGTGGAGGATGGAACACCTATTCAGGTAATCACTATGGTTATGTTGTATGGTCGCAATATGCAAGTAACAGTTTTATTGATAGTCCCTGGTATGAAAACAGGGGAGATAAGACGGACTTTAATATTTTCGGGAAAGCAAATTATCATATTAATGATGTAATCTCAATATATGCAGACCTCCAGTACCGGGGAATAACTTATGATATGAAAGGCCTTGACGACGATCTTCACGACCTCACACAATCGCATTCATTCAGCTTTTTTAATCCAAAGGCAGGGCTCTATTTCACACTTAACACGCAAAACAGCATTTATGTTTCGGCTGCTATCGCAAACAGGGAGCCAGGCCGTTCGGCATACAAAGATGCCGATCCGGGTCAGATTGTCAAACCTGAAAAACTGACCGATTATGAGCTGGGATATAAGTTTAAATCCAAATTTA
>JAOZOC010000709.1 GCA_029933495.1 Bacteroidales bacterium | reverse complement strand
GTATCTTCTATAAAAGCATATCCCCCTCCATCAACATTCATCAACGAACCACCTGTTTCTCCTATCACCGATGTTTTATAGACATAATATGGAAATTCACCGGATGTAATATACTCGGCAAAAATAACAAGCATCTCAACATTGTCATTTTCATTAAAAAGATGTTGCGAAACAAATGAAATCTCAGCAATGTAATTATTGGGAGGGACAGGAATGTCAATAGTTTTCCATAAAGTGTGGTCGGTGTTATACATCAAACATTTATTATTAACAGCATCCGTAACATAATACTTATACCCATTTAATTCAAGTTGCGTAACTGCAGCAGACCCAGCATAAGAATGTTCAAGATTCACCTGTGATTCAGCCATATAATAAGCTGTTAACATTAACAAAGTTAACATGTAAAACTTGTTTATTTTCATAGCATTAAAACTAAATAATTTAATACGGTTTATTTCAGAAACCGCAAAGATAGAAATATATTATTTACCAGCAAATTCAATATCCCAGTCATCTGTTCTGAAAGCTGAAGCAGGTAATCCTGCTCTATTAAGAAGATTTGGTAGTGCTGTATTTGAAAAGGCAAACCTTACAGCAACAGGCTTTTGTGGTAACAACATTGTCGTTCCAAGAGCCTGATACCGAAATGGTTTCATTTGTATTGGTCGTCCAGCCAAGCAGAATTGCGTTGCAACACCATATTATCCGACAAAACCGAAGCTAACGCCCGTGGCTACCAACATTGAACTCCTACGGAGTTCGCCTTTTTAATCACCATTCTGTCCTGTCACGTCTTAAGCGTAATGTATCAGCGCCATCATTGGTGCTTCATCAACTCCACAATTTCAAATAATAACTTCTAACAGCTTCTTCATCATATTCGGGATTCAATTCTTTTGGAACAGGAGCATTAGTTGACTCTATCCATTCATCAAGCAATTTTTCAAGCTCATTCCTTTTTAACAAATTTTTATCTGATAAATCATTTTCTTCTCCGGTATCCGTTTTTATATTGTACAACTCCTCTTTACCTGTTTCAAAAAAGCGTATCAGCTTCCAGTCGCCGTATCTGACTGCTGCTGCCGGAGTTGTGCGCCACAGGCTTTTTGATCTTCCGTAACCCTCAAGATATGCAGGAAAAAACCAGAAAAGAGGTCTTTGCCCAGGTACTTCTCTGGAAAGAAAAAGATTTTTCAGGTCAATACCATCAAGTTTCAGAGAACCGGAATATGTCGAATTTGTCAGATTCATTATTGTTGGAAACAGATCTGTGCCGATTACCGGAAAATCACTTTCAGTTGCCGGTGCTATTCTGTCATTCCACGAAACAATAAAAGGCTCCCTAATCCCGCCTTCATAAAGCATACCTTTGGAACCTCTGAGAGGAGCCATAGTGGTAACAGGGCCATATCCGCCATTATCAGATGTAAATACTATTATTGTATTGTCAAGAATGTTCAAATCCTGAAGCCTTTCAATAATCCTCCCTACGCTCTCGTCCAGGCTCTTGATCATTGCGGCATATTTAGGGTTCTTTTGCCTGCCATCAGGCTTTTTGTTTTTAAACAGCTTAATCAAACTATCCTTTGCCTGAATAGGGGTATGAACGGTGTAATGAGGGAAATAGAGGAAAAATGGATTGTCTTTGTTGTTTTCAATGAACTTCAGGGCTTCATCGGTAAGCCTGTCAGTAAGATATTCTCCGTCAGGGCCATTTGGCAAATCAGGATTTTTATAAGGGCTGAAATAACTCTTTGGATGTCCGAGATGATTGCCAGCAATATTAACATCAAAACCCTGTCCGAGCGGACCGGTAAGTTTACCTTCGCCCAGATGCCATTTCCCTATTGAAGCACAGATATATCCATTCTCTCTCAGCACTTCTGCAATAGTGACGAATGAAGTATCAAGAACGGTTTTA
>JAOZOC010000147.1 GCA_029933495.1 Bacteroidales bacterium | reverse complement strand
CACATAGGAGCAAGTTTAAAAGATTTGGGTAAAAAGATATTTGCTTTTAGCAAACTGGAAATTAATATATTAAATGTAGAAAAGTTTAATTTATCTTGGAATAAAAATCCGGTATGCTGAAAAATTCTTAAAGGAGATGTTAAGATAGAGTTTAAAACACATTAAAGTAACAATAAATTTATTGATTTGATTAAAAAGAATTACAGATAATGATAAAAAATCCTGCTGTAAAAGGCTATTTATGGACATTTCTTTCGGTGATTGCTCTGTCGAATGTTTATATATTCAGCAAGGCTGCTCTGAACGAGGTTCATATTGCCCAGTTCGGATTTTACTGGTTCGGGCTTGGAATGGTCTGGAACCTTATATTTACGATAAAAACCTGCAAGTTCTCGACTATTCGTAAGATAAATCGCAAAACGGCCGGTATTCTTATTGTCATAGGTATTCTTGAAACCGTTGCCACCACCTTGTTTTTCCTTGGATTGTTTACCATTGAGAATCCATCGGTTACATCCTTTCTTGGAAATATGGGGCCTATTTTTGTTACTATTCTTGGAGTGTCGTTGTTGAAAGAACGCTTTAATAGTCTTGAGCTTTTCGGCATGCTGCTTACACTTGCCGGAGCTTTCATCATAAGTTACAGGGGTTCGGACACTCTCGGTGACATTTTCATAAAAGGAACCGGTTATGTTGTGTTGGGTTCGCTGGTCTTTTCATTTTCCACAATTATTGTAAAGAAAAACGTCGGTAAAAGCCTTTCACCTGCCATCATATCTTTGAATCGTACAGTCTTTCTTTTTGTTTTTGCATTTGTTATGATGTTTGTTTTTAGGAACTCTTTTTCAATTCCCACATCTGCACTTTTAAATATTTCAATCGGTTCGGTACTTGGGCCTTTTCTAGCCGTTGTTGCCGGATATAATGCCCTGAAGTATATTGAAGCTTCCCGGACATCAATACTTGGCAGCACAAAAAGCCTGTTCGTCCTGTTCGGTTCATATCTCTATTTTCACAATTTTCCACAAACTTTACAAATTATCGGAGGAATATTGACAATTATTGGAGTGTTGCTTATTTCGTTCGGAAAAATGATTGTCAGCAAGGAGGAGGTTGGAGACTAAGAGAATGAGAGCACCAAAGTTATGGTGGGAATGGAGTGACACTCCTGTAAGGTTTGCGTGCCGGCCTGTGGGCGAGGTGAACCTTGCAGGTGTTGGGGATGAAGGGAAAGGGAGACGAAGGGACAAAGAGACTAAGGGAAGGGATGATAACCTTTTGTGTCGAAGATATAAAGTGCGCCGGGGACACGAAAGGTTGAGATTGAGAGACTCCACCTTCGCTATCAGCTTCACAAGTTACGGTGATCATGGAAGGCCACGGGTACACGAGGTAGGTAGAGAGAGATTTTAAAAATTCAAATTCAATTATTACTATCTTTGTCTGGAATTTGTACTTGAAATAATAGTTTTTATGTTATTTTAATGGATAAATGATTGAATGTAGAAATACTTAAATATGAAAATAGTTTTGCAAAATACAGATATTTCACTATTTGTAATTTTATTTTATTCTATCATTCAAGCATTTAAGCATTCAATCATTGAATAACTCAATCATTAACAAAAAATGTTTTAACTCCCATTAAATTTGTAATAGAACCAAAATAATTATAAATAAAATCTCAACAAATGAAATCCACTATAAAACTCTTGCTTACAACACTTTTTATTACAGTCTTTTCTATTGTCAATGCCCAGACAGCTAAGGAAAACGGCTACAATTGCTTTTCAATACTGATAGGAAAGGATGCAACAGCAGACGGTTCAGTGATGTTTGCACATAATGAGGATGATTTTGGCGACAGGATTGTAAACTGGTACAGAGTCCCTTATGAATATAATGGTGATAATGCCGACTCCATTACACTGAAAAGGGGAGGAAAGATTGCACGGGCCAAAGAGACATACAGCTACCTTTGGCTTGAAATTCCTGAACTGGAATTTTCGGACAGCTATTTCAACGAGAACGGGATTATGATTTCCTCTGATGCCTGCTCCTCGCGTGAGGATGACCCGGAACTTACAAGCGGGGGAATCGGGTATTGGCTGCGTCGCGCAATGGCGGAAAGGGCAAAGAGTGCAAAAGATGCCGTTAAAATAGGAGGTAAGCTCATTGATGAAATGGGTTACGCTTCATCTGGCAGGACATATTGTGTCGCAGGACCTGACGGAGTGTGGATGCTTTCGGCAGTTAAGGGAAAACACTGGGTTGCCGAGCGCATTCCCGATAATCATATTGCCATCATACCAAATTATTACACCATAACAACTGTAGACCTTACTGATACTGTAAACTTCCTCGGCTCACCAGATTTGATTGAATATGCCGTAAAAAAAGGCTGGTACGATCCAAAAACAGATGGTGAATTTGATTTCAGGAAAGCATACAGCGATCAGGGAAATTTGCAATCGCTTGGCAACAGGGCACGTCACTGGATTACAATAAATGCTTTGTCAGCCAAACAGTATGATATTAATGATGAATTGCCGTTTTCATTTATACCCAAAAAGAAGGTTGAGCTGAAAGATCTTTTTACTGTCTTAAGAAACCATTATGAAGGAACGGAACTGGACATGACCGACGGATATACAAAAGGAAATCCGCACGAGCAAAAGGCTATGTCGGCCTGCTCAAAAACAAATCAATACGGTTTTGTAGCACAAATCAGAAAGGATATGCCCGTTGATATCGGAGCGGTATTGTGGATAGCACCAAGACGCCCCTGCACCGAACCCTTTTTACCTGTCTATTCCTCCTTACTTTCCGTTCCAGAAAATTTTGCTTCGACAGATTATAAAACAGCTCTTAAAACCCATTTTAACAGAATCGAGGATTTTGAATCATATTCAAAAGGCCATAGTTACCTCCTTTTCGGACAAAAGGCTGCCAATGTGGATAAAGATTACGGGAAATTTATTCCAAAAGTGAAAGATTCAGTTGTGAAGATGGAAAATGAGCTTTTATTCAATCAGGCTGATTTTGAAAAAAGAATGATAAAATTTACACATCAGAGCCGGAGAAGGCAAGAGAATTGATGACTGAATACTCTTTGAAGGAAATACAAAAGGCACTGGAGATGGCAAAGTAAAGAGTTGAAATCAATAATAACCTGCCCAAAGTGCGGCAGAAGCAAAGAGGAGTTAATACCAACGGACTCTTGCCAGTTTTTTTACGGGTGTGTATTTTGCGGCGAAGTCCTTAAACCGCTTGAGGGTGATTGCTGTGTATATTGCTCTTATGGAACTGTTCCCTGCCCGTCTGTACAGGCAAAAACGAGTTGTTATTAAAAATACTTCTTTCCAAGTTTCAGTGAAACACTCACCAAAAATATCAATACAGGCACTTCCACAAGAGGTCCTATAACCGCTGCAAAAGCTTCACCTGAACTAATGCCGAAAACAGCCACGGCCACAGCAATTGCAAGTTCAAAGTTATTGCTTGCCGCTGTAAATGAAATAGTTGCAGTTTTAGAATAGTTGGCCCCGATCTTTTTTCCCATATAAAATGAGATGAAAAACATAACAACAAAATAAATGACAAGCGGAACGGCAATTATCAGCACATCAGCCGGCAACTGGACAATAACTTCTCCTTTCAATGAAAACATCACAAAAATAGTAAAAAGAAGAGCAATCAATGTCAGCGGGCTGATCCTGGGAATGAACTTTTGTTCGTACCACTCCTTGCTTTTTAGTTTTATCAACGAAAATCTTGTAATAATACCTGCCATAAAAGGGATTCCGAGATAAATCATTACACTTTTGGCAATTTCACCCATTGTTATATCCACTTCAAAGGACTTCATTCCAAACCATCCGGGAAGAACGGCAAGGAATATCCAGGCATAAACCGAGAAAAAAAGCACCTGGAAAATACTGTTAAAAGCTACCAGACCTGCGGCATACTCTGAATCACCTTTTGCAAGTTCGTTCCATACTATAACCATAGCTATACAGCGGGCAAGCCCTATCAGGATAAGTCCTGTCATATATTCGGGATAGTTGTGCAAAAAAACTATCGCAAGAAAAAACATAAGTACAGGTCCAATCAACCAATTCTGAATCAGTGATAATGACAGAATTTTCCAGTCTTTAAAAACATCACCCAGTTCTTCATATTTTACTTTTGCAAGTGGTGGATACATCATAACAATCAATCCTATCGCTATGGGAATGTTTGTTGTGCCGGAACTCATCCCCTCCCAGAAATCAGCAATACCCGGAAACAGATAGCCGGAGGAAACTCCAAATAACATAGCAAGAAATATCCATAATGTCAGATACCTGTCGAGAAATGATAGTTGTTTTGTGAGTTTAGTTGCGGCCATAAAGTAACTATTTCTTCTGTTTAATGCTTTGCAGAAACTTATAAAATTCTTCTTTTATCTGATCCCTGACCTTACGATAAACAGGCAGAATTTCTTCTGGAGTGCCTTTTGCATCTGCAGGGTCTTCAAATCCGATGTGAAGCCTGTGCTTTACTTCGCCGGTAAAAACAGGACATATTTCTTTTGCTCCATCGCAAACGGTAATGACATAATCAAACTCCTGGTCAATAAACAGGTTAGCAGATTTAGGATAGCCCATGCTGATATCTATTCCTTCCTCTTCCATAACCTTGATAGCATAACGGTTTACTTTGCTTTCAGGCTTTGTACCTGCCGAGTATATTTCAAATTCGGGAGCCCAATGCTTCAAAAAACCGGCAGTCATCTGGCTTCGGCAAGTGTTTCCCGTACAAAGAATAAGAATTTTCATATAACAGAATGTGTATTCGTCATTTCCCAAACAAAGATAATTTTTTTCATCTTTTATCTCTTTATATGCATCTTGCATAAAATCTGAAGATTATAACTATAAACACAGCTAACATCATCCATTCTGACTCTGTTTTAATGCTTCAAACAGTACCTTTTTACCGGGTATATATCCACGTCCGACTTTTTTGTCATTAATAAAAACGCTCGGTAATATCCATGTCCTGAAGTGAATGAATTCTTTAAGAGATGTTATCACAATTATCTCGGCATCAATATTATTTTCAGCAATAAAAGCCTCAAAATAACTTATGAACCGCCTGCATTTCCGGCACTTACGACTGGGACATAATATTTCAATTTTGTTTTTCAATATCCGGTTTTTTCAACACACAACAATGAGCAAGCGTCCACGCTTGCATTTTTATCAATTATCCACTGTGATTATTTATCAGCTCCTTATTATCTTCAACCTCAAACTCCGGCTGTATATTCAGGTGACTGATATTGTGATTGTTCAGAATGATTTCAATTTCTCTCAATACTATTTCAAACTCCGATATCTTAATATCTTTTTCAAGGTCAACATGCGCTTCAAAAATGATCTCATGCTCATCAAGTTGCCAGACATGGATGTGATGGATGTTTTTTATTCCTTCAACACTTTGAATCTGTAAGGCAATTTTCTTCAGGTCAACGGATTTCGGGGTAAACTGCATCATTATTTTCAGTGTATCTGCAAATATTTCCCAGCTACTATAGATCAGATATGCAGCAATAGCAATTGACAGAATACCGTCGAGCCAGTACCAGTTCAGATATTTCATTGCAAAACCACCTGCCAGAACAGCAATAGATGTAAGCATATCGGTAAACAGGTGCAGATAGGCTGACTTAATATTTATGCTCTCTTTTGAGCCCTTTTTTATCAGAAGAACAGAAAGGCCGTTAAGGATAATGCTTAATCCTGCCAGCCAAATTACTATATCAGCAGTTACCGGTTGCGGATTGATAAGTCGCTCAACAGCCTCTGTGGCAAGGATAACCGCTATGATTATCAGTGTTGCTGAGTTTATAAAGGCTGCAAATATCTCGGCTCTTTTATATCCGAAAGTGCGGCTTATTGTTTGCTCTTTCCCGGTCAGTTTCTTTGCGATCCAGCTGATTATCAAAGCAAGTACATCACTAAAATTATGAGCTGCATCCGAAAGCAATGCCATACTGCCGGAAATAATCCCGCCAATCACCTGGGCAACAGTAATACCGACATTCAGGAGTATTGTTATCCCGAGGTTCTTACCGCCTGTATCGTGATGATGGTGATGTGTCATTTGATTTTTTTACAAATGTACTGGATTTTTTTATCAGATTAAAATTTGCGGTCTAGTTACAGAACAAAATTAAAAGAAGGATAACTACAGGTATTTTTTTATTCCCCATTTCTTTTTAATGACTTTTTTAAATCAATTATTAAACTCCGGTTAGTATTTGCTGAATTTCAGTCTTATCCGGCACTTTGCCGCTAAGAACCACCTTGTCATTGACTACAAGTCACGGAGTACGCATAACTCCGTATTCCATAATAATATGTTTTTAGATTTGTAATTCGTAAATCTACGAACATAAGTATAAAAATATTCTTAATTACAAATTTTATCTGTAAAATAGTTATTTTTACCGGCAGTATTTAATTCTGCGCATCAGGCTGATATTATCACCAACTTGCTTTAAGTCTGCGTTTTTTTGTTGGTGGCAATACCAAAAAGATGCAGGGTGATATGAGCAAGAAACTGGAAACAACAAAACATGAATTATGAAAAAATCATTACTTTTAATCGGGATATTTATATCCACATTTCTTTACGGGCAGAAGTTTGAAGGACTTGCACCCACACCTCCGATGGGATGGAACAGTTGGAATAAATTCGGTTGTGATGTAAGTGAGAAACTTATTAAAGAGATTACAGATGCAATGGTCAGTTCAGGTATGAAGGATGCCGGATATGAATATGTTGTAATTGATGATTGCTGGCAGGTATCGCGTGATGAACAGGGAAACATAGTTCCCGACCCCGAAAGATTTCCCAATGGGATGAAGCATGTTGTTGACTATGTGCATTCTCTCGGATTAAAATTTGGAATTTACTCTGATGCCGGGACAATGACCTGCCAGAAAAGGCCTGGTGCCCGCGGTTATGAATTTCAGGATGCGAGGACTTATGCCGAATGGGGAGTTGATTATCTGAAGTTCGACTGGTGTAACACAGGTACGCAAAATGCACAGGCTTCATACAAACTGATGCGTGATGCAATTTATAAAGCAGGCCGCCCGATGGTTTTCAGCCTTTGCGACTGGGGATGGAGCAAGCCCTGGCTTTGGGCTGAGGATGTGGGACACCTCTGGCGGGCAACCGACGACATTATGGACTGCTGGGATTGTGAAGACGACAGGAATAATGCAGGTTTTACTATTTTGTTAGACAGGGTTGCAGACCTCTACTCCTACTCCGGCCCCGACCACTGGAACGACCCGGACATGCTCGAAGTGGGCAACAGCGGCCTGACCGTGAACGAAAGCAGGGCACATTTCAGTTTGTGGTGTATCCTTGCCGCCCCTTTGATAGCCGGAAATGATTTGAGGGATATGTCGAAAGAGACATTGGAAATACTGACCAACAGCGAAGCAATTGCAGTTGACCAGGATGCCCTCGGGAAACAGGGTGTAAAAGT